>JAGNUI010000044.1 GCA_017987065.1 Arenimonas sp. | reverse complement strand
GTGCTCTAACCGGCTGAGCTACATAGCCAAATCCGTACAAGGGCGCTTATTTTCGCGTTTTTAGTAGTCGCTGTCAATCAAATAGTCAGTTGCAATGCTGAAAACAGAGTCAAATATGGAATTGATTCAAATCAAGGCGGAGCGAACAGGCATTAAGGATAATCAATTTAAGTCTTGTGAAAATTGAGAATTGATTATGACAACAGAAGAAAGTAGTAAGAGTAAGCCAATCGTTAAAAAGACGGCCAAGACTGTTGCCGGCCGGAAAACGACTGCAGCGCTTGAGCCGTTGGCTCTGCCAAAGAGCGACTTAGCCGCCGCTATGGCACAAGCCGAAGCGCAGGCATGGGCTAATTCTCATCCGAAGCCGGTGGTTCCCAGATTAGGCATTGAAGCTGAGGAATTGGGAATTTCTGCTGATGTGGTTGACCGTATGGTGGCCATGCCACTTTCCAAGGAAGACAGTAATACGGCGCCCTTGCCAGTTGGTTATCCCTATCGGATACGGATGCAACGCAAGGAATACGAGCTTGAAAAGCAGAAATTGCAGATTGAATTACTCAAGGCGCAAAATTGGATTAAAGACAGTGGCCAGCGAATTGTGTTGCTTTTCGAAGGCCGCGACGCTGCCGGAAAAGGCGGTGCCATCAAGCGCTTTTCTGAGCATCTGAACCCGAGGGGTGCTCGGGTCGTTGCTCTAGAAAAACCGAGCGATAAAGAACTGGGGCAGTGGTATTTGCAACGCTATACCCGGCATTTGCCAACGTACGGTGAAATGGTGTTCTTTGATCGAAGTTGGTACAACCGATCGGGTGTGGAACGGGTTATGAGTTTTTGCACACAGGCAGAATATCTAGAGTTTTTGCATGAAGCGCCAGAGTTCGAGCGCATGTTGGTGCGCAGTGGAATTCGTCTGTATAAATTTTGGTTCTCGGTGAGCCGTGAAGAACAACTGCGACGCTTTAATTCGCGCCGTAATGATCCGTTAAAACATTGGAAGCTATCACCAATAGACATCCAATCGCTGGATAAATGGGATGATTACACCACCGCCAAGGAAGCGATGTTCTTTCATACCGATACCGCTGATTCGCCGTGGGTGGTGATTAAATCCGATGATAAAAAGCGTGCCCGATTAAATTGTATCCGCTACTTTTTAAGTACGTTGCCTTATCCGGAAAAAGATTTAACCGTCATCAATCAAGCGGATCCGCTAATTGTGGGAACTGCGGCCGACATACTGGCCAGTAGCGGACAGTAATCGCCAACAGGCTTGTGAATCGGCGCGGCTTATGGCAGTCTAATAGGTAGTATATTTTTGGAGTTCCGGCCGTGATTGATCCGGACGGTTATCGGCCGAACGTTGGTATTATTTTGATGCGTTCGGATGGCAGTGTATTCTGGGCCCGTCGGGTCAATCGGGATGGTTGGCAGTTTCCGCAAGGTGGCATGAATACCGATGAAACGCCCATTGAGGCGATGTATCGTGAACTATACGAGGAAACCGGCCTTCAGCCTCATCACGTTGATGTGTTGGGCGCAACCCCCGGTTGGCTGCGTTACCGTTTACCACGACGTAGTATTCGAACCAACAATAAGCCCGTTTGTATCGGGCAAAAACAAGTATGGTTTCTTCTAAAATTTAACGCCAGTGAAAGCGATCTTCGTCTCGATTTGACGGACTCACCTGAATTTGATTCTTGGCGCTGGGTGGATTTTTGGTATCCGGGCGAAAATGTGGTGCATTTTAAACGCGAGGTTTATATTCAGGCATTGCAATTACTTTCTCCGCATGCCCGAACCTTAGCCGGCGATGAAAACGTGCCTAAACATGTGGGTGATGCGATGGCCAAGAAAATTCAAGCCAAAAAAGCCTGGCCCACCAAGCTATTTAATCAAGTAAAAGCGAAGCAATAATCGGTTAATCGAGCAAATCTTTGAGCGCAATAATCACGCTATTAAATTCTTTTACTAGATTTTGTGCTTCCTGATTCGGTAGCTCTAAGTTGCCAGTGCGAGCGCTTGCCTCGAATTGTGCGGCAAGCTTAGAGAGCCTAATAGCGCCTAAGTTAGCACTTGATGATTTCAACGTGTGCGTAGGCATAATCAAGGCAGGACCATCTTGAATGAACAGCGCTGATTGAATTTGTTGCAGTAATTTTGGGCTATCTTCAAGATAAATACGAATCAAGCTTTGGTAATCGGAGCCCATAAATTGTTTTAAATCACTGACAATATTAAGATCAAGTGCCGTTGCCTCGCTCTCATTTTTAGGCGCTTGCTGAGAAGCCTGTGCTGGCACCACGGTTTCAGCTTGTTGCTCAACTTCGGGTTGATTCAAATTAAAAGTAAGCCATTTTTGCAAGGTTTGTTTTAGAAGTTTACGATCAACTGGCTTGGATAAGTAATCATCCATGCCTGCATCAAGACATTTTTGCCGATCCTCGGCCATTGCGTTTGCAGTCATGGCAATAATGGGTACACGACGAAGTGAATTGGATTCAGCTTCAAATAAACGCCAGGCTTTGGTGGCTTGATAACCGTCCATTACAGGCATTTGACAGTCCATTAAGACCATATCAAATTGGTTGTCGTACAGTAATTCAAGAGCTACTTTGCCATTGTCTGCGCTGACAAATTCAAAATTCGAAAGTTTCAGTAGGCGTTGTGCAACCAGCAAGTTAATTGGGTTGTCCTCAACCAGTAAAACCAAACCTTTCGAATTTCCAGTTTCTACTTCCAACTCTTCTTCCTGGATTACAACGCTGGGCTCGATTATTTTGTGAATGATTTTTGGCTGTGCCAATGCGGTTGTAGAGAGAAAACGATTAAGTTCGATGAAAAGCTGTGTCATCTCTGTGTTTTTAGGAAATATTTTGCAACGTAGATCTTTATAAACATCGCCTAGTCCAGCCTCGGAACTGCTTAATAATGCAATGCGTATGCGGCTAAACTCACTATTTTCAGCGATTGATTTATAAAGCTGAATCGCGCTTTGACGCCCAGAATTAACATCAATAATAATTAAATCATATTCTGCATTGTTGCCGACTGAAATTGATCTTTGTAGCAATTTCTGTGCATCCATTGCTGTGTCAGCAATATGTAGCAAGGTTATAACGCCTTGGTTGGCTTGTTCAAACTTACTTATTATTGTGGAATCATTGCTATAAAATAAAATTGAGGCATGCTTAAGATCTGATGCCAATGCTTCGCTGTCGCCAACTGTTTTTAACATGGGCACTTCGAACCAAAACGTTGAGCCGAGTCCAGTTTGAGAATTGACGCCAATTTGACCGCCCATTAAATCGACAATGCGTTTGCATATGACTAAGCCAAGTCCTGTGCCGCCATAAATTCGGGTCGTTGAGTTGTCAGCTTGACTAAATGGTTTAAAAAGATGCCTTGCATTTTCAGACGAAATGCCAATGCCAGAGTCCTTCACTTCAAAATGTAAAATATACTGTTGTTTCGACTCCGACTTAGCACGCACAGAAATGCTAATCGAGCCAGTGTCGGTAAACTTTATGGCATTGCTCAGCAGATTACCTAGTACTTGTCTAAGCCTTACCGGATCTCCGCGCATGGCCAGTCTTAAGGAAGGATCAAGGTGTACATTTATAGCCAGCTGTTTTTGTTCGGCTTGGCCAGTAAACATTTGCACTACAAAATAAATGATATCTCTTATATTTAAGCCGGTTGTTTCTAATACCAACTTATTGGCTTCGAGTTTCGAATAATCAAGAATATCATCGACAATTTGCAGCATTAAATTTGCCGAGGTTTTGGCGGTGCGGAGAATATCAACTTGATCAGGAACGAGCTCTGTATGCGTCAGTAATTCGAGCATCGGAATGATGCCGTTCAGTGGTGTTCGAATTTCATGGCTCATGGTCGCCAGAAATTCACTTTTTGCCATGGCTGCAGATTCAGCGGCTAATTTGGATTGTTTTAATTCATTTTCAAAACTTCTTTGCTTCTCAAGCTCAATTTGAAGTTCATTCACTTCCTGGATGTGCTTTAAGGTAGATAGCTCGTTTTGCTCAGGTTGAATTAAAACAGCAGTTTCATCATTTCTGTTCATGATAATAAACAAAATGGCTAACATGGTGAATGCAATAACTAAATATAACCAGAGCGTACTGTTAAACAATAGACTTAAAATGGCGGCAATAGCCGCGGTTATTGCTGATACAAGAGTTAGCCAGAAAATGATTTTTGGATTCGATGAAAATATTTTACTTGTAGCCATTTTATATCACCGCTTGATCGAATGCGAAATCCAAGCTGTCCTCGGCTGATTGTATAAGATTGCCCTGAATAAAATCGATACCATTCATCCATAAAGTAGCTGCTGTTTGGGCGTCTTCTACGCTATGACCGATGACTTCAATTCCGAGCAAATGCGCTCTTTCAATCAATGCTTTAACTTCATCTCTCATTGATTGTAAAGATATTTCTAAATTAAGTTTATGATCTAATTTAATATAACTAATTGGCAGGTTTTCAAGAATGTTTAGCTCGTCATTTTTAGGGTTATAACGACTTAAACAAAATTGCACGCGCTCACTCGCTAAAGCATTGCATATTTTTTGAATAGCTTGCTGATTATGCATAGCATCGGAATGGTTAATTTCAATGACTAGGCTATTGGCAGGAATTTGGCTGGTCATAAATAAATTTTTTAGCCAGTTCAATTGATCTTTATCGATTAGGGTTTGTTTTGATTGCGTGATAAAAAATTTGATTTCATCATTTTTTTTAACAGCATCTAAAATCACATTAGTAACTCTAGTTAGCGACCAGCGATCAATGTTGACAATTAATTTATTTTTCTCGGCCAATGGAATAAATTCAGCTGCAGAAACAATGTCTCCATTTAAATCCTTTAGGCGTAATAGACATTGAAATTGTTTTTCTGCACTGCCTCCTACTGCAACAATTGGCTGATATAAATGTGACAAGCATGAATTACTATCCGCTTCACTAATCAATTTTATAAGTCGTTCTTCTCGCTCTTTTGCCGTGATGGATTTCGGTTTAAAGATTTCAATTCCTGAAATATTTGTTCGTGCAATTTGCGCTGTGCGCATTGCAATATCAACTAATAAATCGGAATTATCATCAGCAGATTCAAAATGACAAATTCCCAAATGAATTCGTAAATCAACGATTTCATCCATGGCCATAAATTTATAACTCATTAATTGCACTCTGAGCTTTGTGGCATAGGCTGACAGCACGCTCATCGAGCAGTCGCCTTCATAGATCAAAGCAAATGCGCTATCGCTAAAGCGTGCCAACGGTTTCGGCGCACAGGTTTGGATGAGAAAAGCAGAAAATTCTTTCAATAGTTTTTCAAGAATCGTCAGGCCCAGCTTCCCTTCCAGAAAACCATAATTACTGATTTCGATGAATAATAATGCTTTTTGTTTGTTCTGGATATCAAGTGTTAATTGCTCTAGCATTTCAGAGCGTTGTATTAGGTGTTCACGTACCGGTGAAATGATTGGCTGAGTTGATTCCGATTCCAATTGCATGGTGCGGTGTCGTTTAATTCGATTTTGCACGGCAGCGATAAGACGCCGAGGTCGAATTGGTTTGATCAGGAAGTCGTCGCCACCAGCCTCCAAGGCGTCAACTTGTTTATCTTCATCAATTTCACCCGAGAGAAAAACAATGGGTGTGTTTTGAAAGTGATCCGATTTTCTAATCAATTCGGTGAGTTCTATGCCGCTTGCATTCGGCATATAGAGATCCATCAAGATGAGATCAGGTAAGAATTCTTCAATGGTTTGCAAAAGTGTGTCGGAGTTAAGCATCACTCTGGTGATGATTTCCGCATTTCTCAGGATGCCTTCAGCAAACATCGCTTGTGCTCGATCATCTTCAACAATGAGCACACGGTACTGTTCTTGTTTTCCAAATCGTAGCAGCTGCTCAATTTGGGTCAAAATAGCGGCTGGGCCATTTGATGAGCAGACACAGGCATTGAATGCTGCCGTTGCAGCACTGAGCAAATCTGAGTTTGAATCGCTCTCGGTTATTTGTACAACCGGAATTTGCTTTGTAATGCTTTTTTGGTATTGGTTAATTTCCGCGCTGATGGTATCAAATGACTCTAGAAAGCTGGAGTCAATCAACACAAGATCAGCGGGAAGGGCTTGCAGTAACTCAGTCAATTCATCAATCGAATTCAAAAGCTCAACGTCCATCCCAGCATTTTCAATCAATAAATCTAATTCAATAGACAGTTTGCTGTAGTCAGTCAGATGATAAATTCGTGAACTTATGAGTTTGACCTCAGGATTACTAGTTTCACCGGCATTCTGCGCAGGGCTTTTGTTTTCATTGGTCATGTTAATCGTCGTTGTGATTGGCGAGTCTGTTGCAGTTGGAATATCTTTATTTTTAATAGCAACCGAAGCGGATGGCGCATTTAATTGTGGCCATTGCCGCCAATAGGCTTTAGGAGGTGTTTCAATGCGCTTGCTAATATTTTCAGTTTGTAAGCTAGGAATAGGTGTTGCAATTTCACTGACTGAGGCAACACCATGTGTTTGCATTTCTTGGCTTAATAAAAGTAGCATGTTGGTCTGTTTAGAATCAGGGAATTGCTCTGTTTTAAGGCAATCATCTAAAATATTAAAAATGCTTAGCAGCTCAACATTTTCGCGGGCCTTAAAAAGCATTTGCCCGTCGCGGGCATCTTTTCGCAATTGCCAAAGCGCGTTCATGTCCCATTGTTTGGTGCATAAACTGGTAATACGCGCACAAAGTACGCCCAAAGCTTGGCTCTGTGTCATTGCATTTGCCCCTGAGCTATTTGTATATATTGGTGTAGATGCACTCATTCTGCTTACCCCTAAAGGTTATTATGCCTTCAATAGCGGATAACTGTCAGCATTAAAGTGAATCAATGCGATGCTTGGTCGAGAAACGCTATAATAATTATCATATTGGCAGAAGTCTAAGGTTGTCGCCATGGGTATTCAAAACAAAGATTTGCCTCGTTTTTCCATTGTACTTAAAAATACCAAAGCAAATCGATGGTTGATCTCATTCGCTGTGCTGTGCTTAGTTTTTGCTACCGCTTTAGTATTTTCGCTTTGGTATAATTCAGATTCACATGCCAATAAATTGGCTGAAAAACTTTCTGTCAGTGAAAAACTGGCTAGCGAAACTAAAAATGAACTGGATCTGATAAAACAACAGCTTGCAAATAGTAAACGTGCCGATTTAATTTCTCGATTGGCGAACAATCAAATTCAAAAGGTATTAGCGGAAAAAGATGAGCAAATTGCGGGATTAAAAGCAGATTTAAGCTTTTATGAGCTCTTGGTTGGCTCGTCTGGTCGTCGTTATGGTTTAAGAGTGCATAATGCAGAGTTTGAAGCACTAACCAATGATGCTTGGCAATATACTATAACCCTAACGCAAAATATCAATCGAGGAGGCACCACTTCTGGCCAAATGTCTTTAGCCATTGAGGGTGTTCTCGACGGCAAACTTAAAACATTGAGTTGGCAAGAGTTAACCCAAAATCAGCAACCAAAGGGCCAGAAATTTTCGTTTAGGTATTTTCAACAACTACAAGGCAATGCCATGTTACCTAAGAATTTCAAACCTCAGCGGGTCAAAGTGACAGTAAAAGGAGCTTTTGGTGCCATTGAGTCTGAATTTAATTGGCAACTTAAAGCGCGTTCAAATACTATAATTCAAAAACAAATTCAGTCGGAGTAACTAGCATGTTAGGAAATAAAAAGACCAGGTTGTCAACTTTAGAATCAGATAAAGTTGAAACGATTATTGGCAAAGATGTGGTGATTCAAGGCGATTTAATTTTCTCTGGCGGTTTATATATTGAAGGAAAAGTGGTTGGAAAAGTACTTTCCAATAATTCAGCCGACTCAATACTGACTTTAGCGCCAGAAGGCAGTGTTGATGGTGAAATTCGCGTCACTAAAGCTATTATTTCAGGTCGTTTACTCGGTGATGTCTATAGCACTGAGCGCATTGAATTAACTGAAACCGCTCAGATTCAGGGCAATATCCACTATAAACTGCTTGAAATAACCGCAGGTGCTATGGTCAGTGGGCAATTAATCCACGATACCAAAAATTCAGAAACTCATTCCTAATTGAGGCACGCAATGAACAGTCCTACGTATCAAACACTGGCAGCGCCATTAAATTTCACTGCATCTGCGGCTGCTAAAGTGGCCAGTCTCATCGCGGAAGAAGCTAATCCGGATTTGAAATTGCGTGTTTATATCAGTGGTGGTGGTTGTTCAGGCTTTCAATATGGCTTTAGTTTCGATGAGCAGCAAGAAGAGGAAGATTTAGCCTTGCAGCGCGATGGCGTTACGCTATTAGTTGATCCGCTCAGTTTGCAATATTTAATGGGCGCGGAAGTTGACTACAAAGAAAGCTTGCAGGGTTCTCAGTTCGTTATTCGAAACCCAAATGCAAAATCCACTTGTGGTTGCGGCAGTAGTTTTTCGGTGTGATGGAGCAAGTTGATTTTGCGTTTCAACACATTGGGCTTGAACGCTCAGAGCCGTTGCGTTGCCAGCCACAGCAGTTGGATGCGTTATGGAAAACGGCATTGGTATTGGTGCTGAACGAGCAAGGTGAAGCGTGTCGTTTGAGTTCACAGCAATATTTTTATCCTGCTCGAAACATTTCCCTGCAACGACCAGCAGATGCAACTTTTCTAGGTCTGCATCAAGAGCAGGGGTTTTTCGCAATTTCAGTGGCAATGACTCAAAATAATGTTACTGGAACCATAAATATTCGCTCGGCCGCCAGTGATTGGTCAAGCTTGCAAAGTTCTATTTTTGCGCAAGCCAAAGCCTTATTGCATTGGCAATCGCAATCCAAGTTTTGTGGCCGTTGCGGTGGCTTAGTCGATTTAAAATCGGCCGGCTATAGTGCGGCGTGCAGTAGTTGTGGCTTAATCACTTATCCGCAAAGCCATCCTGCAGTGATTATGTCGGTGAGTGATGGGGAGTATTTATTGCTTGGCCGGCAAGCCGTGTGGCCAGAAAAACGTTGGTCGGTGTTGGCTGGTTTTGTTGAGCCAGGCGAAACCCCTGAGCAAACCGTGGTCCGTGAAGTATGGGAAGAGGCGGGTGTGAAGGTTGAAAAAGTGGCGTATGTTAAATCACAGCCTTGGCCGATGCCAATGGCCTTGATGATTGGCTTTAAAGCGTATGCGCCATATCAAGAAATTAATATTAGCGATGAGTTGCAAGCGGCAAAATGGGTCACAAAGCCGGAATTACATGCATTAGTGGCACAAGGCGAGTTGGAATTGCCGGCACGAATGTCTATTTCCCGCTATTTAATACTCGACTGGCTGAAGCCTAAAGCCGAAGCCTCTGATTTTTGGCATACTAGCGGCTAGGGGGTGAACACATGACTTGGACAGTAATGGCTGTAATAGCCTCTTTAATCATTGGTCATGCTATGCCGCAAGTGAGTCAGTGGCGGAATTTTACTTGGTTTGAGCGCTGGCTAGAATATTTGCAACAACAATTTTTCAATAAACTTTTTTGGCAAAGTGGCTATGCTCTTTTACTGAGCATTGCCTTGCCAGCCCTTATATTGGGCTTGCTGGTGTTTTGGCTCGACGGTATTTTAGCCTTCGTGGTGGCCTTAATTGTCATGCTGTATACCTGGGGTCCACGGGATTTGGATTTAGATGTAAACGCCATTTTGCATGCAAAATCACTGGAAGAAAAAGAGTTGGCGGCCAATGCATTATTTGAAGAAGGTCAAACCGTTAGTTTGGAAGGCCCAATTGCAGTAGCTGCTCTTTTTGAAAATGCCTTAACACGGTGGTTTGCGGTCTTGTTTTGGTTTTTAGTGCTTGGCCCGGCTGGCGCATTGGCTTATCGTTTGCTGTATTTGCAGGTGCATCATAAACACGATTTATCTTTGCCCTTTGAAATTCAGGAATCTGCTAAGAAAATCTTGAATGGTGTGCATTGCCCGCCGGCGCACTTAATGGTGTTTGCGATGGCATTAGCAGCTAATTTTGATAAGGTCATCAACGTGGTGCGCGAATGGTACCAAAATGGCGGTTTGCGCTTTGACTATAGTTTTTTATCGCAAGCAGCAACAGT
>JAGNUI010000176.1 GCA_017987065.1 Arenimonas sp. | reverse complement strand
GCACTTCAGCTTCATTGAGTGTTTCAGTTCCTTTTGGATAATATCCTGAAGAATATTTTAAACGCTCACCTAAACATAATTTAAAAAACTCTGTAGGTAATTCATAATGTTGCTCATTCGCTGCTTGGGTTTCAATAGCAACAGGACTTTCTTTCAATTTTTTTATTAAATCATTGAAGCGTCTATCGGCTTGCTCTGCATCATTACAACCTTCATCTAATAAGCGTTGCTGGCACAAATTCTTGATGCCTTTTCTAATTAGAAAATCAGGGATTTTACCGCTTTCGGCAAGGTTTAACAGACTCATAAATAACCTAATTTAGTTTTTTGGTGGAAAAGGAAAAAAAGCGCTGACTTGTTTTTGATAGTTAATATAATCATCACCACGCGAGCGAATGGCCTGTGCCTCAGTCCACGGAATGCCACTCACGCGATACAAGAACAGCAACATAACCACAGGGCCAATTAAGCTCAGCATAAAATAGCCGCCACCAACAGCAAGCAAAACGTAGGAAAACCAGTGTAGCCATTCGAAGAAATAATTGGGATGCCTAGACCAAGCCCAAAGCCCATTGCGACAGGTTTTTCCGCGATTAGCTGGATTGCCGCGAAATGCCGCTAATTGCTTATCGGACAGCGTTTCTCCGCCAACACTGAGGATGAACACTAAAATTGCCAAGACTAGCCAAATTCCAGGTTCAAGTGTCGTATTACTGCTAGCAGCAATAAAGGGAATGCTAAATAAAGTGACAATCAGCGCTTGCCCTTGAAAGAAAACGAACAGCTTGCTTGGGCTGCCATTCCACGCTTGCCTTAAGGCTTGGTAACGACCATCTTCCGGTTCGCTGAACACGCGCTTGAAGAGCGACAGAAACAACCTCATGCCCCATAAGCCGGCAAATAAACCCGTTGCCAACCTAGCGGTGTTGGACCCACTGCCGACTATGGCGCAGAAGATACCTGCGGCTGCCATCAAGCCAGCCCATGCCACATCAACAATACCAATATTTTTAATTTTCATGGCATATAGCCAGCTAACAATCATGGCAATTGAGCAGCCTACAAAAATAAAAAGCAGTGTTGAAGTCATGCTCATGCCGAGACTTCCTTCATGGGTGAAAGCCATGCATTTATAGTGCGTAATACTAACAGGCCAAAACCCCAAACGCAGGCAATGGCAATCAGCGCCATTAAAACATCACCATTGAATGCCATCGCGCCAAATTTATAGGCAGCAATTGAATAGGCTAAAGGTGCGCCAAAAAAACCAAACAAAAATATAAAAAATGGTTTCGCATAAATGGAGTGCAATGAATGATTCAATGTATATGAAAACCCAAGCCAAAGCCCTAGAATCCAAATCGGCGCCCAATTTTCGCTGGGTAGTGCATGTGAGAATGTGATGAGTCCAGATTTAGCTAACAGACTGTCCATGATAAAACCGATCGGCAAGGCTAGTGATAAAGTGATTAAGTCACGTTTGCGATGTGGGCTTAACCTGCTTACCGCAAGCCCAAAAATGATGGCGGCTATTAGGCCTGGAATGATGTTGCCGTTCGCCGCGCCATACACGCACAAAAACCACACAATTTGAAAGCCTACGATATTAAATATCAGTGCTAGATTTTTGGGATTGAAAATCATCATGTTGAATGATTACCTTGTTTGCAGAATAGTAAATGCACATCGCTAATTGATTTTTCTAGGAATCCTGCTTCGCAATAGGCAAAATAATAATCCCACATGCGTATGAAGCGCAGATCATAACCAAGCGCTAGAATATTGTTTTTTTGTTGATTGAAGCGATCTCGCCATTGATGAATGGTTTTGGCGTAGCTGTCGCCAATATCATGCAGAGCAATTAAGCGAAGTTCGCCAGAGTTTGCTGCCGAGCTAACCATTGAACTAACGCATGGAATATAACTGCCGGGGAAGATATAGCGTTTAATGAAATCCACGCTACTTAATGCTTGCTGATAGCGGTGGTCTTCGATGGTGATGGCTTGAATCAAGGCTTTGCCGCCGTCATTTAGTAACGAGGCGCACTTTTTGAAGTAGGTGTCTTGAAATTGGTGGCCAATCGCTTCAATCATTTCAATGGACACTAATTTGTCGTATTGCCCTGTTAAATCACGGTAATCTTCGAGTAGCAAGGTGATGCGATCTTGAAGCCCTTCGGCCACAACACGAGTTTTAGCATAATCGTACTGCTGTTTTGAAATCGTGGTGGTGGTCACTTTGCATCCGTAGTGTTTGGCAGCATAAATAGCCATGCCGCCCCAACCGGTACCAATTTCTAGCAGATGGTCATCCGCACCGAGCTCTAGCCTTTCGCAGATTAGTTGTAATTTTCGTTCTGTGGCTTGTTCTAAATCCATGTTGGCTGAATCAAAAACAGCCGATGAATACATCAGTTTAGAATCCAGAAACAATTCAAATAAATCATTACCCAGATCGTAATGTGCCGCAATATTTTTTCGGCTACCGGTTTTGGTATTTTTTCTAAATTGGTGTGCTACTTTCATGACCCAACTAGTAAAACTGGCCATTCCGGTTTCCATGGTGTCTAGCAGATCTCGGTTGCGTATTAATAAACGCATCACATCAACCAATTGCTCTGAGTGCCAATCGCCATCCATATACGATTCTGCCGAACCTACCGAGCCACCCAGTGCG
Source organism: Arenimonas sp. (assembly GCA_017987065.1). GTDB lineage: Bacteria > Pseudomonadota > Gammaproteobacteria > Xanthomonadales > Xanthomonadaceae > Arenimonas. Next base: position 481 of record JAGNUI010000176.1, on the reverse strand, counting down.
GTTTTTGTGTAAAAGGCTTCGTTGCTAATATGCAGACAACCGAATTGCTGCGATTTTTTATCAACACCCAAGACCCGTGATTGACTTTGCTCTTGCAAAGTGAGTGAGCCGTATTGCAGTAAATCAATTTTTTTCAGAAGTTGTGACTTCAAAAATTTGTTTAGCATGCTTGGCTCGGAATCAGAGGAATTGGTGGTTGAACTAATACTGTTCATGAGCCGCCTTGGGGATGATTGTGAAAAGGAATACGCTTAAGCCATAACAACAAGGCGTTCCAGTAAATACCAAAAGCCACTTTTACGGTTACTGCAGGAACTGCCAATAATAGCTTCAGAAGACTTGAATGATTTAATTGTCGCTGTTCGAGCATCAAGGTAGCGTCAAAATGCTTTTCTTTCTGTTTAAAAACTTGCATGAATACATTGAGGCGGCTATTTGGGCTCGAAAAACGCCATTGGTAGTCTAAATCCATGGGCAGAAA
>JAGNUI010000175.1 GCA_017987065.1 Arenimonas sp. | reverse complement strand
CATGATTGTATTTTTCGATGGACTTACGCAATCGAGCGATAAGATTTTCTGCGCTGTCTTTGGATGTGTTGATGAGCAGCAGGCTGAACTCATCTCCGCCTAAGCGGGAACAAATGTCCGAATCTCGCCCGGCACACTCTATTTTTTTGGCGAATACCGATAGCGCAAGATCGCCCTCGGCATGTCCAAACCGATCGTTGATTGATTTGAGGTCGTCCAAGTCCATGTATATCAAAGTTGCAGGCGTATTTTGTCGTTTGCAAAATTCCAGATTTTTTTGGGCAAGTAACATAAAACCGCGCCGATTGATTAGCTTGGTCAGCTCATCCTGAGTTGCCATCTGCACGATCGCAATCTCACGCTCCACCATGTAGGCTAAGTCTTTCAGCGTTGCAATATCTTCGTCACTCAAGTTTCTAGGCTGTCGATCAATAAGACACAATGTGCCAATATTCAAGCCATTGGGTGCTTTAATTGGGCATCCAGCATAAAACCGAATACAGGGCTCATTCAAAACCAAGGGATTGTCTGCAAATCGTGCGTCTTGCAAGGCATCCGAAATAACTAATACTTCTTTACTAAGGATGGCATGACTACAAAATGAAATATCGCGTGGTGTTTCTTTAACATTTAGACCTACACTGGATTTGAACCACTGGCGACTCTCATCAACAAGACTCACCAAAGCGATTGGCACGCCAAAAAGCCTTATCGCAATTCGTGTGATGAGATCAAAGCGCTCCTCTGGCGAGGTATCTAGCAGATAGAGCGTCCTTAATGTCTCAAGACGGAATTGCTCTTCCAGTGAAATGTCAGCTTTTTTCAATATAGATCCCTCTGTTTGCATTAGGTATAAATTGTGCAATACCTAAAGTAGCTTAACTTCCAAGGCAACAACCCTATTATCAGCAGTTATCAAGGAGCATGTAAAGCATATAAGTGAATGCTAAAGTAGAGACACTAATATTAGCAGGACCTAGTTGGAAATACGGCCTGGAATACGCCATTCTTGCGCATATGCTAGCGCACGTCACCATGCTAGTCTGCGAATCCTTCATGTAACAAAGGAATTATGCTTATGATTTACTCCGGCGGTTGTCATTGCGGCGCGGTACGTTTTAAGGTTGAAGCCACCGAAGATATTGAAGTGGAAGACTGCAATTGTTCGATTTGCCGGATGACTGGTTTCTTACATTTGATTGTCCCAAAATCAAAATTCACCCTGCTTTGCGGCGAAGAAAACCTCAGCGTTTATACCTTCAACACCGGCGTAGCGAAACACTTTTTCTGCAAAACTTGTGGTATCAAACCGTTTTATATTCCACGCTCGAACCCCGATGGTGTGGATGTGAACGTACGCTGTTTAGAAGTACTACCGGAGAACTTACACATCGTACCGTTTGATGGCAGCAATTGGGAAGCAAATGCGCATACCTTGGCGCATAAGAGTCGACCATAACAATTTGAAAATATCTTATGTAGGGGTAACCCTTGTGGTTGCCCTGCTACTTGTTAACGTTAGGGCAATCTCGTGTAATTGTCCTATTTCATTACTATCATTTGGACAACCACAAGGGTTGCCCCTACAATTCAAAACGTAGAATCATGTAGTTCATTAAGCGTGAAAGTCATCCTCTGCCCATTTTGCAGGATTGTTTTCTATATAATTTACAATTTTTAGGTACTCAGATTCGTCACGAATAATATGTTCATAATAATTGCGTTGCCAAATCCTTTTATCAAACGACGGCCATCCAAAATTTTTAACCCCATGAATGTATTTGACAGTGGTAATGGATTTAAATGCATCCAACATATCGCCAATGCTTTTGGTAGGGGCAGTCCCTTGTGGCTGCCCTGTTTCATTGCCATTATTTTGGGCAACCGCCTGTGACCGCTCTGTTTCATTGCCATTATTTTGGGCAACCACAAGGGTTGCCCCTACAATTTCTAAAATACCGTGAAAATGGTTTGGCATAACCACAAATGATTGCAATTTTATATTTTGAAATCGGGCTTCCAACATTAACCACTCGTATTCCAACATTTTTCCTGCATCATTCAGCAACATTCCACCATTCTGAATTTCACCAAACAAACACACTTTGTTTTGACAGCATATTGTTATGAAATAAAAATTTTCCCGCGCATAATCGTATCCATTCAACCGGATAGATCTGCGATGATGGGTTTGCGGATTGAATTTCATCGATTTAATTTATTTACAACAACGTCTTCAACACCGGCCACACATGATCTCTCAGCTTAATCTGCCCTTTCGTATTCGGGTGCACTTGATCAGGTAAAAAATAGCTTCGGTCGGTGGCGATGGGTTGTAATAAGAATGGCAGAAATGATGTTTTCTCTTGTTTGGCCAAATCGCGGTAATTATTGGCGAAGCCGTTGGTATAGATTTTGCCGTAGTTCGGTGGCATCTGCATACCTATCAGTAAAACCCTAGCCTTGGCTGCTTTCGCTTGGCGAATCATGCTTTGCAAATTCTGCTTTGATAACGCCAAAGGCAAGCCACGTAAGGCATCATTAGCGCCCAGCTCAATAATCACTAAATTCGGTTGGTGATCTTTTAACGCCGCTGGCAAGCGCGACAAACCGCCGGAGGTGGTTTCGCCGGAAATACTGGCATTGACCACACGCCAGTTTGGGTGTGTGGTTTTCATGCGCGCCGCGGTTAACGCCACCCAACCTTGCTCAGCAGGCAGATTATAGGCCGCCGATAGCGAATCGCCCATCACCAACATGGTTTGTTTGGCCGAAACCGTCCCAATCATGAAACCGAGCATTAGCGCCAACAACACAAAACCTTGATATTGGTTGTGGCAGACTCTATTTAATAAATGTATGAATCGATTCGGCATTTTCTTCCTAGGACTATAAAACGTGAGCCATGCAATCAATGTAACAAACTTAAGTAAGCGCGTGCAGTTACCAGCCAGCGAGCTTTGCATATTGAACGATGTCAGTTTTACTATTGAACAAGGTCAAACATTGGCGATTGTTGGCGCATCAGGTTCAGGCAAAAGCACGTTGCTAGCACTGCTGGCAGGATTAGACAGCGCCAGTGAAGGTCGTGTGGAGATTTTAGGAATTGATTTAAATACCTTAGACGAAGATGGCCGAGCCAAATTGCGTGGTGAAAAAGTGGGCTTTGTCTTTCAAAGTTTTCAATTGCTGCCAG
>JAGNUI010000043.1 GCA_017987065.1 Arenimonas sp. | reverse complement strand
AATTAGATGCAGCCTCGGATTGGGCATTCATTGCATCAGCGGTAAAGCTAGAGTTTTTAGAATTCATGGACATATTATGATGGCACTTGACAATATTAGCAATAACTAATTAAGATATATCTAATATTAAATTGATTTTTCCAGTTTTGGAGAGCAAATGAAAAAAATTATTGTGGTGGGTGCGGGAATTGCCGGCATGAGCGCAGCCTATGAGCTCCGTGCGAAATTGGCATCAGATACACAAATCAGCGTTTTTGGTGATGGCTCGCGCTTTAGTTTCACCCCCTCAAATCCTTGGTTGGCTGTTGGTTGGCGAGAACCAGAGCAAATTACCCTGGATGCTGGCGAACACCTTGAGAAAAAAAATATTCATTTTGTACCGCGCAGCGTTTCTAAGATAAACCCAGTGAAAAATTGCGTAGAAACAGAAAATGGTGACGTGCATGATTATGATTATCTGTTGATTTGTACCGGTCCACGTTTGGCATTTGAAGAAGTGCCTGGTACCGGCCCACACGATGGTTACACGCAGTCAGTTTGCACCACACCGCATGCTTTAAATGCATGGCAAAATTATCAGGAGTTTCTAAAAAATCCTGGACCGATTGTAGTTGGCGCTGTTCAAGGCGCTAGTTGTTTTGGTCCCGCTTATGAGTTCATCATGATATTGGATGCCGATCTACGCAAGCGTAAATTGCGCGATAAAGTGCCGATGACCTTTGTGTCAAGTGAGCCATATATTGGCCATATGGGCCTTGGCGGCGTGGGTGATTCCAAAGGCTTAATGGAAAGTGAAATGCGTCAAAGGCATATCAAATGGATTGTTAATGCAAAAATTGCCAGTGTTGAAGCAAGCTTGATGCATGTGATGGAGTGCGATGAAAATGGCGCAGACAAAAAAACGCATCAGTTGCCGTTTAAATTCTCCATGTTATTGCCAGCCTTCAAGGGGGTCAATGCAGTTGCAGCGGTTGAGGGCTTATGTAATCCGCGCGGATTTGTATTGACTGATAAACATCAGCGTTCGACAAAGTATCCGAATATTTTTTCAGCCGGTGTTTGTGTCGCCATTCCGCCAGTGGAAGTCACGCCTATTGCTACGGGTGCGCCGAAAACTGGTTTTATGATTGAATCTATGGTGACAACTATTGTTGAAAATATTCATGCTGAGATTAATGATAAGCCGGCAAATTTTGTAGGTACTTGGAATGCAGTTTGTTTGGCAGATATGGGGGATACCGGCGCAGCATTTGTCGCTCTACCTCAAATACCACCACGTAACGTGACGTGGACAAAAATTGGCAAATGGGTACATTTCGCCAAAATCGGCTTTGAAAAATACTTTTTATACAAGATGCGAAACGGTACATCTGAGCCCATATATGAAAAGCATATCATGAGCTTATTGGGTATTGAGCGTCTGAAATAATTCACTTATCAATTTTTAACTATTCACTTGGAGTAATTTATGAATCTTGATCGCGCTGTGATGGCTTTTGCCGGCATTATGATTTTAGTCAGTATGTTGCTGAGTTATTTCGTATCACCACTTTGGATGTGGTTCACCGCTTTTATCGGCTTAAATCTTTTCCAAGCCAGCCTCACCGGCTTTTGCCCAGCTGCTTGGTTGTTTAAAGCGCTTGGCGTGCCAGCGGGTAACCACTTCAAATAAACTACGCCGTTAAAATACTGAGTAAAAAATGAAAAAAATTGCTATCGGCTTGGCTATGGGTATTGTGTTGACAGCGTGCAACTCCGCGCCGGAAACAGCGCCAACTATTAACACCGCAGGCATCAAAACGTTTAACTTGCAGGCGCAAAATGCTGTAGGCGAGAGCGTTTGGGACGGCACCATTGAAGCCGTCCAACAAGCTACGCTTTCGGCTCAGACATCTGGGCGCGTTACGATGGTTTTGGTGGATGTCAATGATCAGGTCAAAGCAAATTCATTGCTGGTGCAAATTAGTGCAATAGAACAGCAGGCGGGCGCAAACACTGCGCAGGCGCAATTAAATGCGGTAAAAGCACAAGCAGTGGCTACCCAAAATACCTATCAGCGCTATGAGTTGTTAGCCAAACAAAAATATATCTCTAAGCAGCAATTAGATCAGGCATTAAGTGATCGTAATGCTGCCAACGCACAAGTGGCGGCAATGCAGGCACAAGTGATTCAAGCTAATCAACAAACCGCCTATACACAAATACGCGCACCATTTGACGGCATCATTTCCGATCGATTTATTGAGCCAGGTGAAACAATCAGCGTAGGGAAAGTATTGTTATCCATATTTAATCCTGAAAATTTTCGTATCGAATTACAGGTGCCGCAAAGCACCGCTGAAGCACTTCGAGCGAATCCTAAAGCATTTGTTGTGCTCGCAGACGGCGCGCGTATTCAAGCCAAAGAATTGCTAGTTTTCCCTAGCGCTGATGACAATTCGCACAGTGTAAAAGTGCGTGTACTTTTGCCAATAAATACGGCAAAGATAAAGCCCGGACAAGTGGCAAAAGTTATCTTTGATGTGCCGGCAAGCCAAACTGTTTTGACGATACCCAAATCTGCGCTGTGGCAACGTGGCGAGTTAAGTGCTGTGTATGTGGTGACTGATAAAAATATATTTCTGCGTCAAGTCAGATTGGGCGATGTGCGCGGTGAATCTATTGAGTTAATTTCAGGTGTTAACAGCGGTGAACGTATCGCTTTAATTCCAGCACAAGCGGCAGAACGTTTAGTGCAGTTTAAAGCCAAGGCAGCACCAACCCATGACTGACCAGCAAGCACTCGGAATTTCGGGCAAGCTGGCCGCTCGTTTTCAGAATAATCCACTCACGCCCATATTGGCGATACTGGGTTTATTGCTCGGCATGGTAGCTGTGCTCATTACGCCACAGGAAGAAGAGCCACAAATTGATGTGACCATGGCCAATGTGTTTGTGCCATTTCCTGGTGCATCGAGTAAGCAAGTTGAGCAGCTGGTCAGTTATCCTTTAGAGAAAAAGTTATCTGAAATCGAAGGTATAAAACATGTGTACTCGGTCTCAAACCCTGGCCTAGCGGTGTTAACGGTGGAATATACCGTTGGTATTGAACGCCAACCGGCCATTGTGCGATTATACAATCAGGTATTTTCCAATCAAGATTGGTTGCCGCCGGGTACTGGTGTGGGGCAGCCAATCATTAAGCCGAAAGGCATTGATGATGTGCCGGTGATGGCATTAACGTTATGGAGCGATGACAGTACAAAAACCGCTTATGATTTAGGTCTGTTGGCGCACAGCTTAGAAACCGAATTAAAACGCGTGCCCGGCACACGCGATGTGTATACACTCGGCGCTCCCAATCAAGGTGTTTCGGTGGTATTAGATGCCGGAAAATTGGCTGCTTATCAACTCACCGTAGCCGAAATTTCGCAAGCCTTGCAAGCCAGCAATCAAGCGCAACACATTGGCAATCGGGTCAGTGCTGCTGGTTCAAAGCCGGTGCAAGCGGGCAGCTTTCTGGCAAGTTCTGCACAGGTCTCGCAACTCATCATTGGCGTGTCGAATAATAAACCGGTGACTTTGGCTGAAGTGGCGGAAATTTCGCAAGGCTTTGAACCGAATAATACGTATGTCTGGCATGGCGCGCCAGCTCAGAAAAATGGTCCGAAGTTGGGTAGTGCGCCAGCGGTGACCATCGCTATTGCTAAAAAACCGGGCAGCAATGCTTCAGCCATAACCGAAGCTATTACAGAGCGAATACAAGATTTACGCGGGCAAATTATTCCGGATGATGTGCATGTTGAAGTCACCCGCGATTACGGGCAATCAGCCGCCGATAAAGCCAGCAAACTGATTCAAAAATTAATTTTTGCAACCGGTTCTGTTGTTCTATTGGTTTTGTTTGCGCTCGGTTGGCGTGAAGCGATTGTGGTCGGCAGCGCCGTAATTCTGACTTTAGCGATAACCCTTTTTGCCTCATGGGCGATGGGTTTCACATTGAACCGTGTGTCGTTATTTGCGCTCATATTTTCCATCGGTATTTTGGTCGATGATGCCATTGTGGTGGTCGAAAATATTCATCGACATCGCGCCTTAGGCGGTAAATCATTGCTGGAAGCCATTCCTTTAGCGGTTGATGAAGTGGGCGCACCGACTATTTTGGCAACCTTTACGGTTATTGCAGCCTTGTTGCCGATGGCTTTTGTTAGCGGATTGATGGGCCCGTACATGCGCCCTATTCCCATTAACGCCTCGGTAGGCATGTTGATTTCATTGTTGATTGCTTTAATAGTGACGCCATGGCTTTCTTTAAAATTATTAAACAAACAGCACGTACATGAACCAGAAAAAAAATCTAAATTAAACGTAATCGCACATAAAGTGATGCGTGGATTTATTTTTGGTGAGCAAGCGCCAAAAAAGCGCAAAGCTTTATGGATTGCAATCTTCAGCTTACTCGCCCTTTCCGCTAGTTTGGCTGTGTTTAAATTGGTGGTGTTAAAAATGCTGCCGAACGACAACAAATCTGAGTTGCAGATCGTGCTGGATATGCCAGAAGGCAGCAGCTTAGAACAAACCAATGCCTTGCTTGGGGAGTTGGCCGCTAAAGTTGATTTAGTGCCTGAAGTGCTTAACTATCAAGCCTATGCTGGAACCTCTGCACCGGTCACCTTTAATGGCTTGGTGCGCCAATATTTTTTAAGACAAGGCCCATTGGTTGGCGATTTGCAAATTAATTTGCTTGATAAACATCAGCGCCATCGTAAAAGCCATGACATCGCCTTAGCGCTACGGCCTGAATTACAAGTAGCTGCTCAGAAATATAATGCGTCGGTAAAAGTGGTTGAAGTACCACCGGGCCCGCCAGTGATGGCGCCTTTGCTTGCTGAAGTGTATGGGCCTGAGTATGCAACCAGTAAAGCCATTGCTTTACAGTTAGCTGCGCGAATGAAAAAAACAAAAGGCATTGTTGATATTGATACCAGCGTGGCAGCGCCAGCCATGCGTGAAGTCCTCAAAATTGATCAAGCGCGGGCTGTGCGTCTTGGTGTCAGCCAGCAAGTCATTAGCCAAACCTTAATGACCGCGATTGATGGCATGGATGTCAGTTATGTGCAGGATGAGCGCTCGCGCTATCCCAAAGCAATTCGCTTGCGCTTGCCGGTATCGGCGCAGGTTGATATGGCACGCATCTTGCAATTGTCGGTTAAATCCAATACCGGCCAAATGATCGCGCTATCGGAATTGGTTAGTGTGCAAAATGAACAGTGGGATGCCGCTATTTATCACAAGGATTTAATGCCGGTGGTGTATGTTAGCGCTGATGAAGCCGGCCAATACGATAGCCCGCTATATGGCATGTTTGCCGTGGTTGGGCAATTAGCGGATAGTAAAAACCCAAAACAGAAGTTACAACAATTTTTTATTAATCAGCCCAGTTCGGAAAATAACTATAGCGTGAAATGGGATGGCGAATGGCAGATTACCTATGAAACCTTTCGTGATATGGGCTTGGCTTATGCGGCAGGATTATTATTAATTTATTTATTGATAGTGGCGCAATTCAAAAATTATTTAGTCCCGCTCATCATCATGGCGCCCATTCCGTTGACGGTTATTGGCGTGATGCCAGGCCATGCGCTTTTAGGTGCACAATTCACCGCCACTTCGATGATTGGCATGATTGCGTTGGCCGGCATTATTGTCCGTAACTCGATTTTGTTGGTGGATTTTATCAATCAATCCATTGCTGAAGGTAAGGAGTTGGGCGTGGCCGTGATAGATGCCGTAGCCGTTAGGGCAAAGCCGATTGCCTTAACCGGTATGGCAGCCATGATGGGCGCCTTCTTTATCTTGGATGACCCGATTTTTAACGGCCTGGCTATCGCGTTAATTTTCGGAATATTAGTTAGTACCGTTTTAACCTTGGTGGTGATTCCGTTGTTGTATTTTGTGTATTTGCAACGCCTACTCCCTTCGATAAGCTCAGTGCACCGCCTGTCGAAACCAGCATACTAACCCCGCCTTTTCGGCATCGCCAATGCCCGATCCAACTGTCGGTATTGAATGGCTTCGGCCAAGTGTGGAGTATTGATGTGCTCACTGCCGGCTAAATCGGCAATGGTGCGTGCAACGCGTAAAATGCGGTAGGTGGCGCGCGCAGAAAGTTGCAAAGTATTCATGGCTTTATCAAGCAGATCTTGGTTCTGCGTGCTGAGTTGGCAATGTTCTTTCAACTGTGCTTGCGATAGATGCGCGTTGCATACACCGGTTCTATTTTTTTGCAGATCACGCGTACGAATAACACGTTCGCGGATCAGCGCGCTGCATTCACCTGGCGCAGCATTCAAATGCAATTCTTCATGATGCAAGCGCGTCATCGCTAAGTGAATATCAATTCGATCCAATAGTGGGCCAGACAATTTGCCACGGTAGCGTTCAATAGCATCCATTGTGCAACGGCAACGTCCAGAATTATCGCCAAACCAACCGCACGGGCAGGGGTTCATGGCTGCCACTAACTGAAAGCGCGCCGGAAATTCAGCCGTGTTCGAGGCCCGTGAAATACTCACTGTGCCCGACTCCAAAGGCTGCCGCAACACTTCTAAACTTTTGCGATCCCACTCGGCTAATTCGTCCAAAAATAATACGCCGTTATGCGCTAATGAGATTTCACCAGGTTTCGGCATAGTGCCGCCACCCACTAAAGCCACGGCACTGGAAGTATGGTGTGGGCTACGAAACGGCCGTTGCCGGAAGCGCGTTAAATCCAAACCGCGCCCAGACACCGATGCAATCGCGGCGCTATCAATAGCTTCTTCATCAGAGGCCATCGGCAAAATACCAGGCAGGCGCGATGCCAATAATGTTTTTCCACAACCGGGCGATCCAATTAATAAAATATGATGGCCACCGGCGGCGGCAATTTCCATGGCACGGCGCGCACTGTGTTGGCCACGCACATCAGCCATATCGAGCATTGGCGTTTCAATATAATCCATCTGCATGTTGGCTTTGGGAAGGGTTCTTTCACCACGTAAATGATGCACCACTTCCATTAAAGTACGTGCGGTAAAAATGCCATCCGATTGCGCAAGCCCTGCTTCAGCGCTATTGCCAAACGGCACCACCATTTTCCGTCCGGCATTTTTTGCCGCTAACGCGGCAGGCAATACACCATCAATGGCGCGTAGTTCACCGGTGAGTGCCAGCTCGCCAATAAATTCATAGTCATCCAGGGCTTGTGCATTGAATGCGCCATTGGCCGCCAAGATACCTAAAGCTAATGGCAAATCAAAACGCCCGCCATCTTTGGGTAAATCGGCTGGGGCTAAATTCACGGTAATTCGCCGGTTTGGAAATTCCAATTGTGCGCAAGAAATAGCCGCACGAACGCGATCGCGGCTTTCGCGAACCGCCGCTTCAGGCAAACCAACCATATTTAAAACCGGCAAACCGGCAGCCAAATATACTTCCACACGCACAGCCGGGGCTTGCACGCCAGATCGCGCTCGGCTATTCACCAATGCTAGAGACATAAAAACCTCGAGGTGGATTATTCGGCGGCGTCTTGCGAACGCAGGCGGATTTCCAATTGTTCGACGGTCCGCTCAAGGGCGTCCATTTTTTCGCGGGTGCGCAAAAGCACCGCGCGTTGCACATCAAACTCTTCACGGGTAACGAGTTCGAGTTTGCGTAAACTCATTTGCAAGGTAGTTTTGATGTTCTGTTCTAAATCGTCGCGTGCTTGGCTCATGCCAGGTGGCACTAAATTGCTGAGGCGGCGGGCTAAATCATCGATGGCGGCAAGATCAATCATGGTGGTACTCCGTTTGAGGTTCACTCAGTGTGTGCGCTTGCTTGAAGCAATGCAGTCATCGAAAATGCGTGTTGCTGTAAAGATTTTCCTATAATTTGGTCAGAAAGCCCACCGTTTTCTGCGCTAATTCGCTATTCTGTGAACAGATTAGGAGAATATGATGAAAATGGTGATGGCGATTATCAAGCCGTTCAAACTCGATGATGTGCGTGAAGCCTTGAGCGATATTGGTGTAACCGGTGTGACGGTGACCGAGGTGAAAGGCTTTGGCCGTCAGAAAGGCCATACAGAGCTGTATCGTGGCGCTGAATACGTGGTCGATTTCTTGCCGAAAATCAAACTGGAAGTAGCAGTGACCGATGATCAATTAGATCGGGTGGTGGAAGCTATCCAGAGCACTGCCAATAGTGGAAAAATTGGCGACGGTAAAATTTTTGTGTACGAACTTGAGCGCGTGGTGCGCATTCGTACTGGTGAGATGGATGGGGATGCGTTGTAGTTTTCAATGCCCCTTCGACAAGCTCAGGGAGCAATGTTAACCGCTCGTTGAGCCTGTCGAAACGAGCATCATAACCAATCCCTCGCCACCAAATACTCATTGAGTTTGGCTTCGGCACTGCCCACTTCTGGCGTGTACTGATATTCAAAACGCACGCGCGGTGGCAGGCTCATCAAAATCGATTCGGTACGGCCGCCGCTTTGCAAGCCGAATAAGGTGCCGCGGTCCCAGACTAAATTAAATTCCACATAACGCCCACGGCGATACAATTGGAACTCACGTTCGCGCTCGCCATACAGCGTATTCTTGCGGCGTTCCACAATCGGGATGTATGCGTCAATAAAACCATTACCAACCGCTTGCATGTATTCGAATGATTTCTCGAATCCGTCGGCATTGAAATCATCGAAAAACAAACCGCCCACGCCGCGCGTTTCATTGCGGTGCTTCAAGAAAAAATATTTATCGCACCAAGCTTTGTGTTCGGCATAACGCGCCGCATCGAATGGCTCGCACAAATCATGCGCTACCGTGTGCCAGTGTTTAATGTCTTCATCGAATGGATAAAATGGGGTTAAATCGAAACCACCACCAAACCACCAAATCGGCTCACCGTTTGCAGGCGTGGCTTGAAAGAAACGCACGTTAGCGTGCGAGGTCGGCACATAGGGATTATTCGGGTGAATTACTAAGGACACGCCCACTGCTTTCCAAGGCGCGCCGGCTAATTCTGGGCGATGTGCCGTAGCTGAAGGTGGCAAAGTATTGCCGGACACTTCCGAATAGCCAACACCGGCCTGTTCGAATACCGTACCGTCTTTTAATACGCGGGAGCGGCCACCACCACCCTCGGGGCGCTGCCAAGAATCTTCGGCAAACTGCGTGCTACCATCGCTTTGCTGCAATGCTGAGCAAATACGGTCTTGCAAATTCTTTAGATAGGCACTGACCTGTTCAAAATTGCTCATAATCGTCACCAAAACAAACAGCGTTTATTTTAACGCCATTGGCGCGTCTATAATATGCTTAATGACTTTCGATACTTTTCAGCCACTGACGCGTTTTGCCACCGACGCCAAGGCACCGATGCAATTCTATTTTTCCGGTGAGCGGGCACTGCATTGTGTGTATTTAGCCGGAAACGCAGCCCCAGAGATTTGGCAAACCTCGGCAGATTATGCCTGGGTTGAATTGCGAGTTGCCGAAACCGGCGATTTAGTAGCCGATTCGAAAGCGGCTTATGCCGAGCTTATGGTAAAGGTCCGTGCATCAAAGCATCCCTACCTAATCCGTATCTGGAATTACTTAGCGGATATCAATGACGGCAATGAAGACGCAGAACGGTATCGGCAATTCTGCGTGGGCCGTGCACAAGCGGTGGATGCGCAGTTCAATGATCCGCCTCCAGCAGCTACGGCCATTGGATACTTAGGGGAGAATCATGGCTTGTTTGTGATAGCACTATGCGCGAATCAAAAAGCCATTGCCCTTGAAAATCCACGCCAAACGCCAGCTTGGCAATATCCTCGCCAATACGGTAAAGTCTCGCCGGGTTTTTCGCGTGGCGCTTTGTTGAAATTGGATGACGTCAGTACGATTTTGCTGGCCTCCGGTACCGCCAGTATTGTTGGGCATGCTTCGATGCATGTTGATGATGTGGCTGAACAATGCCGTGAGAGTCTGCGTAATTTAAGAACCTTGCTCAATGAAGGTGAAAAACATGGCTCCGCGCGCTTTGATTTTTCAGGCTGCCAAACATTGCGTGTCTATGTTCGTGATTCCTCGCAACTCCCTGTTATTCAAGCTGAGATCAACTGCAGTGGCATCCCTGTTTCACAGATTGTGTATGTGCAAGGCGAAGTCTGCCGGCGCGAATTGATGGTGGAACTGGAAGGGGTGTTTGCAGCCAATCCATAGGGGAGATTCATGAATCGCCCGGAATATTGACAACCCTACGGGCAATTGGTGAATTGCCCTACATCATTTCCCTTTCAAATTGTTTTCAAACAATTCATAAATCCGTCGATATTGGTCGTACCAGCTTTCCGGTTGCACATAGCCGTGCCGTTCCAGCGGATACGAGGCCATCGTCCAATTGTGTTTTT
>JAGNUI010000174.1 GCA_017987065.1 Arenimonas sp. | reverse complement strand
AGCGCTGTATCAGCGGTTAGCGAGCGCTTGCCATGCACGATTTCGTTGATGCGCCGGGCTGGCACACCAATGGCTTTAGCCAAAGCGTATTGGCTAATTTCCAGTGGAATCAGGAAATCCTCAAGCAGGATTTCGCCTGGGTGAATAGGGGAGAGTGTGCGTTTGGTCATGGCAATATGATAGCAAAAAGCTTTGTAAACGCGTTATTAATGGTAGTGGAGGTGATTATTCAATGTTAATAACCTCCGCACATTTTGATTCGATAATTAGTATTTTTTGTTCATGATTGCCAATCACGATACTTAATATGGGCAGGAATACTCTGCGGTTTATTCTGCATACATTGTTCTGCGAGCCACTGAAACCACTCGCCATCATGTGGGTTGGAGTTATTGGTACGGATTTCCATTATCCAAACTTCCAACTTTCGCCACATCAGTATGACAGTCCCACCTGTTAGGTTTGAAACGAGGGACATTGGTGTGATTCGTTCATAAGTCAGTAGTCCAATGGTTTCAAAAGTTGATTCAATTAGAACGGCGGATTGTTCGATATCGGGACCGGACTCGCGCATTTCATCTAAAGAAATACCATCGGGAAGATTCATAATCCGTGCAATAGCAAATGTGAATTCGGTATCCATGAAAGTGCGCATGAGTTCTCCAGCTACTGCATCACGCCTTTGTTTCCTGAACTCTGTGAGCTGCATCAAACCAAAAAAAGTGCCTCCGATGACAGTCAATGCGGCGGCAATTTGAGAAATGTCAACGATAAGTTGTATGTTCATTGGGCTCCAGCATAATTTCAGAGGTTATTTTTCAATTTTATACCCGATTTAGTTTTGAAGTGAGTTTTGGTAGGTAAATGTACTAGCTCAATTTAACAAGGAACCAACTGATATGCACAATTACTTTAGTAAAATTGACAAGATTAAGCCGTCACTCACTGTCTAATATCCGCTATCATTTACCCATGCGAATTTTAATTAGTAACGACGACGGTATTGAAGCACCGGGTATTCTCGCTTTGGCAGAAGGTCTGGCACAGGACAATCACCATTTATTTGTTGTCGCGCCCGACCGTGACCGCTCTGGTGCGTCCAACTCCTTGACCCTAGACCAGCCTTTGCGAGTGCGATA
This sequence comes from Arenimonas sp., assembly GCA_017987065.1. GTDB lineage: Bacteria > Pseudomonadota > Gammaproteobacteria > Xanthomonadales > Xanthomonadaceae > Arenimonas. Next base: position 2,076 of record JAGNUI010000174.1, on the reverse strand, counting down.
TTTGGATGAACGGCGGATTAGTGTCAGCGGAACGCCAACCGATTGCGTGCATTTGGCACTTTCTGGCTTGTTGCCAGAAGATCCCGATATTGTGCTGTCTGGCATCAATAACACCGCCAATTTAGGTGACGATGTGATTTATTCCGGCACCGTGGCTGCAGCTATGGAAGGGCGTTGTTTGGGTTTGCCAGCAATCGCTTTGAGTTGCGCTAGTGCAACGCGTAAGCCAAAGCATTACGAAAGCAGTGTTCGTGTGGCGAAAGTCTTGATTGAGCGCTTATTAAGCGATCCACTGCCAGCTGACACCATTTTGAATGTCAATATTCCCGATTTGCCGTGGCAGGAAATTCAAGGCTTTGAAGTGACCCGCTTAGGGCATAGGCATCGGGCGGAACCGTGTATTCCACAAACCGATCCACGTGGCCGTGCCATGTGGTGGATTGGTCCGGCTGGCCCTGAGCAAGATGGCGGCCCAGGCACTGATTTTCATGCGGTCAAAAATGGTTTTATTTCAATCACTCCTATTCATGTCGATTTGACTCGCTACCAAGCTTTGGAAAAAGTATCGGGATGGGTTAGCGAACTATCAAAAGCATTAACACCATGATTCAACGCATTCAGTTGACTGCTGAAAACAAAGGCAGTGGTATGACTTCCCAACGTGCTCGCGATCGGCTGATTGAGCGCTTACGCGAAAATGGTATTCGCGATGAACGGGTCTTGAATGTGATGCGCGCACTGCCTCGACATTTATTTATTGACGAAGCATTAGCTTCTCGTGCTTATGAAGACACCGCGTTGCCGATTGGCAACGGGCAAACCATTTCCCAGCCTTGGGTAGTGGCTAAAATGACCGAAGCGCTCATTGAAAAGAAAATTCCGAAAACCGTGTTGGAAATAGGCACAGGTTCTGGCTATCAAACGTCAGTGCTAGCCTCGCTTGGCATACAAGTTTATTCCGTTGAACGTATTGATGAGTTATTACGCACTGCGCGGCCGCGATTTCGGCAACTTAAACTCAATGAGCTGATTCGTTCCAAACACGACGATGGAAATTTGGGATGGGCTGAACTTGGTCCTTTTGATGCCATTTTGCTAACCTGTGCCGCGCCAGCTTTGGTGCAGCCACTTTTAGCACAACTCAACGATCCAGGCGTTTTGATTTCGCCGGTGGGAACCGATGCGGGTAAGCAAAAATTACTACGCCTTGAGAAGTGTGATGGCAATATTACCGAACAAGATCTAGGGCCGGTAAGCTTTGTGCCATTATTGCCAGGCGTTCTCTGATGGCAGTTTTTCGGAATTTATATGAACGAGCGATTTTGTGGGCAGCTCATCCCAAAGCCTCCTATTTCTTATCATTTCTCAGTTTTTGTGAAGCCATATTTTTTCCTATACCACCGGAAGTGATGTTGGCGCCGATGTCTTTAGCGCAACCCAAAAAAGCATTTTGGTTCGCCACATTAAGTTTAGCCGGTTCATTAGTTGGCATGTTTATTGGTTATGCCATCGGCCATTACGCGATTGATTTGGCAATGCCCTTTATAGCTAAAATGGGCTTTGCAGCTCAGTTTGAAGATATTAAACAACAAGCTGCAGCGAACGGGTTTTGGTTGTTGTTATTAGCAGGCTTTACGCCGATTCCATTTAAGATTTTCACGCTGGCCTCCGGCGCTGTTGGCATGCCCTTGTTGCCGTTTTTCTTCGGTGCTTTTATTGGCCGGGGTAAGCGCGTGTATTTAGTGGCGGGTGCCATTGCTTGGGGCGGTGAAAAGGCTGAAGCGAAGCTTCGCCACAATATTGAGCCGATTGGCTGGGTAGCATTGTTTTTATTTATATTGCTAATAACTTACGTGCTATTTCTAAAGTGATGAATACTATGAAAGCGGGTAAATCTTTATTGTGCACACTGTTAATCTTTGCTTTGATGGCTTGTCAGTCTGGGTATCAATCAACCAAACAGAGTTCAAATTCACAGACCAAATCTGTGAGTGCTGGAAAGGCACAATCAAAAGTTAAAAATGAAATCTATATCGTGCAAGCCGGCGATACGGTTTACGGTATTTCCTTTCGTGC
>JAGNUI010000173.1 GCA_017987065.1 Arenimonas sp. | reverse complement strand
TTACCGTTGACGCTAAGTATCGGCATTGCCAGTGATGCCTATGATTCTGAAACACTCCTGCAACATGCGGATTCCGCAATGTATCAAGCAAAGCGCAACGGCAAAAACCGAATCGAACTATATACTACGAGCTGAGCTCACAAAGCACTGGGTCCCTGAGCCTGTCGAAGGGAATACCAACTAACGCACCACCGCATAATCGCGCGCATCTTCACGCCACTTCGGCGTGCTGATAATTTTCGGTAGCACTTCTTCAACCGAATCCACCAAAGACCACATAGCAATGTGTTCTGCGTTCATGAACTTTTCATCAATCACTTGCTGCATAAAGGTTTGCAAGGCGTTGTAATAATTTCGAGTATTCAACAAAATAATCGGGCTGAAATAAATGCCTAAACGCTTCAGGGTAATAGCTTCAAATAATTCTTCTAGCGTGCCGCAACCGCCAGGCAAAGCAACCACCGCATCGGAATCGGTGAGCAGACGGTGTTTGCGTTCGCGCATGTCTTCCACCAGTTGCAGTTCTGTTAAACCCGGATGACCCCATTCCAAATCGGCCATGAATTTCGGCAGAATACCGATCACTTCGCCACCATGCGCCAAAGCGCCATCAGCTACCGCGCCCATTAAGCCCGTTGAACCGCCACCATACACCAAGCTATGCCCGTTTTTTGCCAACGTTTCACCCAAGGCATAAGCGGTTTGCTGGTATTCAGGATGTACTTGCGCGCTAGAGGCAGCATAAACACAGAGTCGCATTTGATTTTCCAAAAAATGGTTGCTTCATTATAAACCGCAAGCTGTTGATGGGGGTTTAGCATGCCGCGGAAGCGCTACCGAAATGCCGGCGGTCAACACCAAGAATACACTTGAAACCCACAAACAGGCGGGCAAACCATAAGCTTGAAATACCCATCCCGACAAAACGGTGCCGATTAAGCGCCCCATGGCATTGGCCATGTAATAAAATCCAACGTCCATGGAAACGCCATCTTCTCGCGCATAGCTCAAAATCAGATAGCTGTGTAAAGACGAATTGATGGCAAATAACACGCCAAAAAGCATTAAACCGGCAATTAAGACCAAGCCAGGATTAACTGCAGAATATAGAAGCAATGCAATAGCAGCGGGAATCAATGCTAAAGGCAGCACCCAACGCAATGCCGTTCGACCATCTGGCACATGGCCTGATTTTTTACCGGTGAAATAGGGTGCAATGGTTTGTACAAAGCCATAAGCAATCACCCAGGCTGCTAAAAAACTACTGACTTGCCAGTAATCCCAGCCCAGCTGCGATGCCAGAAAAACCGGCAAGGCCACCACGAACCAAACATCGCGGGCACCAAATAAAAATAAGCGTGCTGCCGACAAAATATTGACGGCATGGCTTTTCGAAAATAGTTCAGTAAACTTAGGCTTATTGGAGGCTTTGCCAAAATCTTTGCGTAACAAAAATAAGCTCAATATCCAAACCAGCAATAACGCAGCAGCCATGCCCGCCACAGCACCCGAAAATCCAAACAAACTGAGCAATAGGCCACCTAGAAAAAAACCAATGCCCTTCAAGGCATTTTTTGAGCCTGTGAGTAGTGCCACCCACTTATACAGTTTGTCTTGCGCATTGCTAGGCACCAATAGTTTTAAGCTGCTTTTGGCACTCATTTTATTCAAATCTTTAGCAATGCCTGACAAAGCCTGGGCCACCATCACCCAAATAAAATCGAGCATTGCTGGCGGCACCAAAAGCATCGCTAGTGCCAGAATTTGCAAGGCAAGCCCTACATTCATGGTGCGATTCAAACCCCAGCGCGCGCCGAACCAACCGCCTAATAAATTAGTGATAACACCGAACACTTCGTAAAAGATAAACAGCATGGCAATTTTTAGCGGACTGTAGCCTAGTGCGTGGAAATACAACACCACCAGCATTCGCAAGGCACCATCGGTTAGCGTAAATGCCCAGTAGTTGCCGGTAATCAGCAAATACTGTTTCACCTCGGCACTAAATTTGCTGGTCTTAGCGGTCACAACATCAACCCAACTGATCTTGTAAGCCAAGCATTTGGGCTAATTCTAAGGTGCGGTTGGCATAAGCCCATTCGTTGTCGTACCAAGCGTAAATTTTCACTTGCGTGCCGTTTACAACCATGGTGGATAAAGCATCAATAATGCTGGAGCGCGGATCAGTTTTATAATCGCTGGATACCAGTGGCCGACTCTCAAAACCAAGTATGCCTTTTAATTCGCCATCAGCAGCGGCCTTCAAAAAACCATTTACTTCTTCAACTGACGTTGCACGTGACACTTCAAACACGCAATCGGTGAGTGAAGCATTGGCTAATGGCACACGCACGGCATGGCCATTGAGCTTGCCTTTTAATTCCGGAAAAATATGCGTAATCGCCGTTGCCGAGCCGGTGGTGGTTGGGATTAAATTCAAACCGCTGGCACGCGCACGTCGCAGATCTTTGTGCGGCGTATCTAATATCGACTGTGTATTAGTTAAATCGTGAATGGTCGTAATCGAACCATGCTTGATACCCAGTGCTTCATGAATAACCTTCACAACAGGCGCCAAGCAATTGGTGGTACACGATGCCGCGGTGACGATTCGATGCAGAGATTTATCATACGCCTGATGATTGATGCCCATCACCACATTCAGCACGCCATCTTCCTTCACTGGCGCGGTGACCACCACACGCTTTACGCCTTGATCTAAATAAGCTTGCAACAATGCTTTGGTTTTCATCTTGCCAGAGGCGTCAATCACCACATCACAAGCCGACCAATCGGTATCGCTAATGGTTTTATTGTGGCTAACCAAGGCATTAAAATCAGCAAAACGGATTCTGCCATTGTCAACAATCGCCTGATGCTGACTTCGGCCATGCACCGAATCGAAATGCAATAAATGCGCTAAGGTCTCAACGTCTCCGGCCGGATCATTAATGTGCACAATGTTGATGTCCGGGTTATTGGCAGCTACGCGCATCACCAAACGCCCAATACGACCAAAGCCGTTGATGCCTATTTTAATGGTCATAAAAACACCCTGAAAAATGACTACTGTATGACAATAATATGACAGTTTTTTTACAGCGCCATTAACTATTGCAATGCCATGGCATTAAAGCGAATCGTTTACCGCCTCTACTTCATCTGCAATTCCATTCGAACTTTGCCATCACTTGCTTTTAATTGCGTATTTGGTGTCAAAAATACGCGCGCTGGGTCAAGCGTTCCGCCATTCAGTAA
>JAGNUI010000172.1 GCA_017987065.1 Arenimonas sp. | reverse complement strand
ATCGGAATTCTAGTGGCGCTGCACATCAATAATCTGAATGACATACGCAAAGAGCGTGTGCGCGAGCTCGGCTATCTTGAAAACATCAAAACCGATCTCAAGTTGAATATTTCAGAGATGGATAAATTCTTAGCCGTTAGAAACAATAATATCCAATCAGCAGCAAAAATACTGGAGCATTTTGACGGCAAGCCGATTGAAGATTACACGGCGTTCAACCAATTAGGTGCTGGTATTTATAATTGGCAGAAATTCTACATGAGCGACAACACTTTCCAAGAATTAGTTAATTCTGGCAATCTTGCCACCATTTCCAATGTCAAAATTAAAAACCAACTGCTGAACATTGATGCGCTCTATAAAAAAATGAAAAGCGAAGAAGATCATTATCGTTTCGATACCGAAAAACTAATCTATGAGCCTTTGTATGAAATGATGGATCTAAATCCCTTGGTACAAAATTTCGCATTCCAGGAAAGCAAAGGTCAGGCAGGTAAAGATGTGGTTTTAACCAGTGAATATTTTGTGCCTTACTTTAAAAGCACAAAACTCAAGAATGGCTTTGTGATGACCATCTTAGAGTTGGAAACCATGAATGGTCAGATGCAGCAATTGAAGGATCAATCTGAAGCGTTGATTGTCAGTATTGATGAGGAAATAAAAGCGGATAAATAAAATTGTTGGAATTATGCAAGCATCGGGCCTAGAAGGCCCTTCTACACAGGAATATCATTTGCTTTTACAGGAGCTAGCTTGCTGGCGACTCAGCATGTTTGAATCCTTTAGCAATCAGCCACAAGCCAAGCACAATTTCGCAGATGCCTAATGGTGCGATTAGACGGAAATCAACGCCTTGACCGAATAGTGGCATGGCGATGGCAATGAGTTGCGACATGCAAGCCAACAGTCCGAATGCGGATAGTGCACGAGGTATTAATTTGAAGCGCAGGGTGGTGAGATAAAACGTGAAGATGGTAACGCCCGAAACAATCAAACTTAAATAATGCGTCCAATTGCGAGTTTCCTTAACCACAATTCGTAGGCCTTGATATAAAGATTCCTGCGTAGCGCCATATTCTGCATAAGCCTTACTGAGCGACAGCATCGACATCATGCTGATGTTCTCGGCAACCGTTAGCGCGAAGCCCGCCGTAACCAGCGCGAAGTAGAACATCGCTAAAGGCTGTGAATAGGTTTTGAATAACGGGTATAGCATGCAAGCGATAGTCAGCGACACCAAACCCATAGCGATGCTGAGCAATACCGATTGTGCGATTTGAGTGGCATGTGGCGCGGCGTTAATTAAAAAACCTGGCTCACCAAATAACGGCGCAGTGAACACGAAGTTCAACAAAATGCCAACGGCAACTTGCAACAGTAATAGCGCGCCAATGATGCGGCCAGTTTTGAGATGTGATGCCATGACGCCTTCTCTGAATTGTATTTATTTCAGGCAGTGTGAGTCAATTTATGGTTTACGGCATGTGGCATTGGTCATGGCTTATATTTTATTTCAACAGGGTAATAATGCTGGTCACCGTTGACATGGCCTTGCTAACGGAATTAAGTACCGCGCTTGTTCTTCGCAACGCATACAGATCAGCGGCTACTAGTTTTGTTGCCGATTGAAAATTGGGTAATTGCTGCGCGAAATCGCTGGAAATAGAACGTAAAAGTGCTCCGCTAACGGCACTAATCGCAATGCCAATGTCGAACATATGTTGATTGTGATTTGCAAATTCTTCTGGTTTTTTGTCGCGCATATCAAGCAGCATGAGTTCATCGCGAATTCGATAAAGATCATCCAGCATGAACCTCATGATCTTTCTTTGTTCGGCAGTGGCGGGCAGGCTAGACATAAAAAATTTCCTAATTTAGTTTAATGAGTAAAGTGCCAATTATTTTGATGCTTTTTCGATGGCGGTTTTAAGCGCAATCATTTCTCTCATATCTTGTATTTGTTGGCTCACAATCGTCGCATCGTAATTGCCATTTAAGGCAGCGCTCCAAAGATTGATTTGCAACATGGAATCGTCACGATTGTTTTTCTTGGCTTCTAATTCTTTAATGCTGGCACTTGTTTTTATGTACAGGGTACGATTAGCAATCCATGTTTCATTCAATTGGCTATTTTGTTTTTGGTAAGGTTCTTCAACTTTTAAAACGTAAAATCGATTGGTCATGCTGGTTAGTGCTCTGAAGATAGTCTGTTCCGAATAGCTCAACACTTCACTTTGTAAATACAGCGCCATGGCAATCACTTGCGCATCGCGCTTCACGGCCTTTTTAACTTTTCTGGCATGAATTTGATCAGAGATTACTTTAGTGAGTTGTACTAAAGCATTTTTTTTCTCATTGCTAAGCACAGGCTCACCATAGCCCTTTTTTTGCATGGCATTATTTAAGCCGTTCACTTGATCGGCAAGGCCAGCAACTGCCAGCGCGTTTCTTTCGGCTGTTGGGTCGTCAACTAACGCTTGCAAGCCAATAAAATAGGCGTTCACTGAATCCAACGAAGCTTTTAATTCCAAGGCAATAACCGTGTTGTCAATTAATAGTTCATTGGCAAGATTCAATTTACTAGTTAAAGCCTGTTCGCTAAAGCGCGGGTCATTGGCTGGCATCGCTGGCATCGCAGAAATATTTTGCGGCACAAAGCTAAGGCTTTCGGAGCTAATGGATGCATTGATGGCTTCATCAACCAATTCAGAGGTGTCTTTAGAATAATTAGCGCCTGTAACGGCAATATTATTTTTATCCTCAACACCGAAGCTCAGGCAGCCGGACACGCAAGCGAGAATTACAAAAGCAGACACCACTTTCATTTTCATTTAAAGCCCCTTAACAACTATTTTTCTTTAAATGCTACTTAAGCCATATAGTATGCAATTGTTCGGGTATAACGCAATGCTTAGCACATTCAATATGTATTGCTTTTATTTAACAAAACGCGCGTCAATCGCCGCCAGTTCATCAGTCATTGCTGAAAACGGCACGTGCTCATTGCTAATGGCAATATCAAAATTAACCCATACACTGCCATCTGCCTTATTGATTAATTGCGAATCGAGCGCGGTCATATCAATACTGTGATTGGCGAGCACACTTAAAATATCGCGTAGCATACCAATCCGGTTTGGGGCTTCAATGGTCAGTGCGCGACTACGCAAATTACCTAATCGAATCAGCGCTGCTTCGGTTTTATTGGCCATCTGCAAACGCCAGGCGCCGCTTGGGTCAAGCTGTTGCACGCTAGCATTGAATAA
>JAGNUI010000042.1 GCA_017987065.1 Arenimonas sp. | reverse complement strand
TCGAGCCAGAGTGGCACATCGCCGAAATTGGAGCGTACCAGCATGTGAAACAACTCGTGCTGTAAGGTGCCGGTTAAGGTGCCGGATTCAACGGCGACCACGGATTGGTCGTGCGGATAATGATAGCCAAGCGTGGTTGCACTGACATCCAGATTGTGATTTTTGTTGGCAATTTTCCGAAGCTCTGTGTTGTTAGCAACTAGGTATACGGTCATATAGGTTTCAGGACGAATGACGCCATATTGCTGTTCAAGAAAGTCCAGATAGGCATTCATTCGGGTTGCAATGGTGCTTAACTGCGCATCGGTTTGGCCTGCTGAACTGATAATTGCAAAATTGCCAATCAGCTTTATACGTGCGCCGCTTGGTGCTAGACGTGTGAGACTTTCTTCAATTTTCTGCACATCACCAATAGGCACTAAACGTGACTGCATGGCGGCGATATCGGTTGCGCCCATTGAGCGTGGCGTGTAGGTATACAGTGATTTTTTCTTGGGATCTTCTTTGAAATAACTTGATTCTTTGCCACGCACCCAAACACCAGCGATGCCTTTGTTCACATTGGCAATATCGGCCGGTACAACATTTTGCTTGCCGCAGGTTTTCAGTTCATTGCTAATGAGCTTATGAACGTTCGGAGACAAATCATAGCGCTGCGTCATGCCCATGAGTCGGTTGAAACCTTCGTCGCGCAAGTTCATTCGGCAATCGCCGGTGCCCAGCATGTAATCCACATCAGGGTTCTTGCCATAAGGCAGTTTTCGGTATTGGGTTAAACTCTGCTTTGATTTTGAATATTGCTTGGCTTTCCATTGCGTTTTGCCGGTTTCAAACAAAGTATTATCAGCCAGGACTGGACTGGCAAATAGCATGGCCAAAATCAATGGCAGAAGTGAACGAACTGTTCTGCCAAGACGCAATTCACCATTCAATAACGATTGAGCAATGATGATCATGGCTGCGACGTTGCTGCAGGTTTTTCTGCAGAGGCATCAATTTCCGAGGGCAGGGCATCTTCGTTATTCTGGTTTTGAGTTGTTGAATCCAACGTTTGAACTGGAACTGAAATAGCTGCGCTGTTGGCGGAAAGATACACGGTATTGTCAAAGGTTTGAAATTCCGTTTTGATATTGAGTGTCACCAACATCAAAATTGTGCCAAGAACACACAGCACGATACCCGGTGAAGAGGTGGTCAGCGATCCTTTTAAGCCGGTGCCTTCGCCACTGAGTTGTGTTCCGGAGTCATTCATTTTACCGAGAATAAACACAGCGCCAATGAAGGTTAAAATCATCCCAGTAATGAACCCCATTTGCCGAGTCCAAGCACTCAGTAGCATGATCGATGAAGCGCCACCGTAGCGCTGGCGAACGATATCACGCTCCATCAGTGCCAGCACTTTCCACCGCTTAAGCTCGGCCGCCGCGATGGGTTCCATTTCAGTGACGCGATTATCAATCGTAGCAATCGCTGCTACTAATTCGGTATCAGCGTGTTGTCCAATTGAATCGCCCAACTTATCAAGTTGGATAACTGAAGCGACAAGAAAGAACACTGCAAGTGCCGCAATGGCAATCGCCATGAAGGGTTGAAGGCGCAGTTGCCAGCGTTGCAAGTCTTTGGCTGCGGCGCGCTCAAGATTATTATGTGATTCAGTTTCCATTGTTATTCCCTTAGTCGTTGGCCATGTATTTATTTAAAAATAAGCACAATAATTCTAACTATTATTTCTCGTTAACTGTATTGGCTAGATTTTTGATTTGTGCTTGTGTATCAGCCGGCAATGAATTGAAAAATGCCTCCGGATCAGTGAGTGCTTTTTGTATCAGCGCCTGCATTTTTTCTGGGTCTCCACCTGTTTGTTGCACCAAAATTGGCAGTATCTCGGCAGAGAGATTGTATAACTCTTGCTTATTAGCGGCGTTTCCACCAACAGCATCCAAGGCTTTTTGATCCGCCGCTTGGCCGGCACTGCTTTTCGCAGAATCACAATTTTGTTTTTTAAGGCACTCTTGGGTTTGTTGCAGTGCAATACTGAGCTCATTTGTTGCATTGGCATTGTGACAAAAGAGGCCTATAAGTATCAAAAATATAACTTGATTTAGCTTGAACATTACCAACTCCCCAGTTTGAATTAGATTGTAACGCGCATTTGAATAAATAGGATGGAGGTTTTATTCAAACGCTAATGTACTCAGTCACCTTTGAGTCTTTGATTGGTATGATGGCTTAGGCTCGAAATACCCCAGGCTAGTAGCCAAGCAATCAGTAGCCAAAACGTAAATAGAAAAACCCAGCCGAATGTGCTTGGTGCGCACCAACCCCATCCACATAAACCATTATGTTCAAGCAGGCCAGGGATGCCAATTTTATGAAACAAATAAATGGAAAGATACGGTATTGCTACGATTAGACCGACAGGTGAGTCAAGGTAACTGGGCCACACCAGTGCCGGCAAAGTTAGCAAAAGGAACATTGCTACGATTGCGGCAAAGAATTTGAGAGTTCGTGGCTGGAACATAGCCTAGTCCTAACTACTGAGACAGCAAAATGTCGGATAAAACCCATTACATACTATGCTCAGTGTGCAGTCAATTTTTCACGGCTATTTGCCTTGAATGGCAAGTGGAAATTTACTCTGGCCTCATTTTTGGGCAAACGAAAGCAAATTTAGGGCTTTGCCTCAACCATTAACTTAATCTTTTTTGCTTTTTCAAAATGATCTAACCTGTTTTCCACAATCCACCATTGTGCTGCCTCCATGAGTAGTTCGGGGTCATCATTTTTATTTGTAAAGAAAGCATAAAATGACAGGCCAACATTTTCGCCTTTACTATCAATCTTCTTATCGCAAACTTCGATGATCTTTCTTTTTAATGCTTCTCTCATAATAAAAATCTCTAACACCCAAAATAAGGCGCCGACGCGCCGGATGCGAAGCTTGAATGATGATACTTCACAGGATGCTCCTTACGGACTAGTTAGGCTGCTGCTAGTTTGAGCTTGCCAACACTTTGCAAATTGACGCTTTTACGAGCGAGCCAAAGATCGTGATGGTCTTGCATGGCAAGCCAGCTCTCAGGCGTGCGGCCGATAGCCTTGGAAAGACGAAGTGCCATTTCAGGCGTAATGCGACTGGTGCCTTTGAGAATGCGGCTAAGAGTAGACGCAGCAACATCAAGCTTGACCGCAAGCTCTCGGCCGCTGATGCCATTGGGCTCCAGATAGATTTCAGTGATGAATTCACCCGGATGCGGAGGGTTGTACATAGCCATTAGTGATAATCCTCATAGTCGAGTATGAATACATTGCCGTCTTTGAACTCAAAGGTTAAACGCCAGTTTCCATTAACCGAAATTGCCCACCGGCCTTTCATTTCGCCTTTGAGTGGATGGAGCCTGAATCCAGGGATATCCATGTCGTCAATGGTCATGGCGGTGTTGAGCGCAGTTAACTGCATTCGAAGCCGGGATTTATGTGCTGCCAAGACACCGGAAGCGTTTCCAGTCTCAAACAGTTTGCGTAGGCCTTTGTGCCGGAAAGACATAATCATGGCTTAAGATACCATGTTGCGCAACACGCTACAACACCCAGTTTAAGGAGGCTTGAAGAGCAGCTTAACTACATACATACCCCACATTTTGGGCGCTATCTTAATTTTGGGTATTTTCCGACATGCGGTCAAGGTAAGTTCCTACAAAAATTCAAATACATAGCTATAGCGGTGCATGGCTAGAAAGCTGAACATAGTTTTATAAACAATACTTCTTCCTCGCTAATGAATGTATATCCAATTAACATATCCAGTATTGAGACTATAATTTAGATATGTTTTATGTATATCTAATAGCGGTAATTTATGATTATTTTGACTAGGCTTTTTAAGAGTAACCAAAGCCAAGCTGTGCGTTTGCCAAAGTTAGTGGCGATGCCCTCAACAGTTAGGGAAGTTGAGATTATTGTATTGGGTAACTCTCGTTTAATTTCCCCGGCGGGAGAGTCATGGGCATCGTGGTTTAGTGAGCCAGCGGCAACAATGCCAGATAGAGATCAACCTCTTGAGCAAGAGCGGGAGATTCTGCGCTGATGTTGAAGTATATGATCGATACTAATACTGCAATTGATATGAGGGATGCACAAAGGGCGCATACTTATTGGGCATCAAGCACCTGTGATTTCTAATCGAGTAGATTGACCAAAATAGTAATGATGTTCAAGTTGGTTAGAAATAAAAAACATCAAAAGATATTTATATTCTAAAACTTTTAAGCTGGCAAAATCTCCAACACTATTTCCGGCGGCCGGCAGATGCGTGCACCTAATGCGCTTTCGGCAATGGGCCTGTTAAACAATTGCGGGTGTGCGAGTAGGGCGTCCAAGCGTTGCGTATCGGTGCAATCGGCATGGGCTAAATTGAGTTCGGCATATAACGCATCGCTCACGCGCATTAAGCTGCGTATCGGCTGTTGCAAATGCTCGGCAAGCGCTTGAAGTTCAGCGCGAGACAGTGGCGATTCAAGATAATTAATAATGTCTGGCTCAAATCCAGCATTTCGAATAAGTGCCAAAGTTTCACACGATTTACTGCATTTGGGATTATGGTAAAGCGTAATTTTCGCCATAAATTATGATTGATGCTGCTCAAGCGTGCGTTCAATACGCCGTTCAGGAATCAGCCACCACAATGCTACTAATACATAAATACCGCCGGCTAAAATTTCTTGATATACCGACAAAGGAATAGCGATGGCATACAACACAATCGAGCCGTAGCCTTTAATATCGCCACCGATAGCTTTAGCCAATATTGATTCATTGCCGTGACTACGAATAATAGCCTTTTGCAAAAGCCAATACGCGAAGCCGGCCATCAGCAGAATGAATCCATACAGTGCAGTTGGCATTGAAGCGAAGTGGTTTTCGCCCATCCATGCCGTTGCAAAAGGGACTAAGCTGAGCCAAAAAAGTAAATGCATATTAGTCCACAATATAGATGCGGACACATGCTTTACGGTATGCATTAAATGATGATGGTTGTTCCAGTAAATTGCCACATAAAGGAAACTCAGCACATAGCTTAGGAATACAGGAAGCAATGGTTTTAAGGCCAGCAAACTATCGCCATGCGGTACTTTCAGTTCGAGCACCATAATGGTGATGATAATTGCCAAAACGCCATCGCTGAATGCTTCAAGCCGATTTTTGCCCATATTGAACCACGCGTCTATTTTCCAGCCATGAGTGTAACCGTGGTTTTAGTCGGATAGCAAATAGCACTGCAAGAATACCGGCATACAACAAAGGCTCGCGCACATCCGATTTGACCAGCCAATAATAATGCACCACGCCCAGAATTCCAATGGCGTACACCAGCTTATGCAGTTTCAGCCAATTCTTTTTAAGCTTGCGCATCATCCATTGATTGGAAGTAAGGGCTAATGGAACCAGTAATAACCAAGCGGTGAAGCCAACTGTAATGAATGGACGCTTGATAATATCGGCGCCAATTTGCGACCAATAACTGCCAAGGTCTAAGAATAAATACACACTGAAATGCAAGCTCGCATAAAAAAAAGCATATAAGCCAATCATGCGTCGAAAACGAATGGGCCAGGATTTTTTCAGGATTAATCGTAGCGGCGTCATCGCTAAACTGAGCAATAAAAAGCGCAAAGCCCAATCGCCGGTTTGGTGCGTAAGTGCGGCAATCGGGTCGGCACCCAGTTGATTTTGCAGTGCACGGTAAAGCAACAAAGCAATGGGAGTGAGTGCGAGCAAATGGGCGAATAACTTTAGACTGAACCATGTCCAGTCAATGCGCTTTAAAACCATTTGCGTAAATCCATGCCTTTATACATGCCAGCCACTTGTTCGGCGTAACCATTAAATGGCAAAGTGGCAATGCGGCTGGCGAATAAGTTATTGCCGTTACCGGCAATGCGTCGTTCGCTGGCTTGGCTCCAACGTGGGTGATCAACAGCCGGATTGACGTTGGAATAAAATCCGTATTCTTCGGGAATCAACATATTCCAACTGGTCTTCGGCATTTTTTCGACAAAATCGATACGTACAATCGATTTAATGCTTTTGAAACCATACTTCCAAGGCACCACTAAGCGAATCGGTGCGCCATTTTGGTTCGGCATTGGCTTGCCATACAAGCCTGTGGCTAATAAGGTCAGCGGGTTCATGGCTTCATCCATGCGCAGGCCTTCACGATACGGCCAATCGATGCTGTTATAGGCCATTCCCGGCATTTGTGCACGATTAGCTTTAGTGGTGAATGCCACATATTTGGCTTTCGAGGTTGGTTTGAATTGCTTGATAATTTCGGCTAATGGAATGCCTTGCCATGGAATCACCATCGACCAACCTTCCACGCAACGCAAGCGATAGGTGCGATCGCGCACGGTATGGCCTTTCAGAAACTGGTCTAGATCAAAAGAGCCGGTTTTTTCAGCCTCGCCACCAACGGCAATAATCCAAGGTTTGGTTTGTAAGCGGTGAGCATTTTTGGCTGGGTCGGATTTATCGGTGCCAAATTCGTAAAAGTTGTTATAGCGGGTCACATCCTCAAAACGGGTTTTTTCATCCAAAGTATTGAAGCCGGTTGGGCTGTCGGTGGATTTATTGACTGCCAGCGGCTCTTTAGCTTCCGCGCACCCGGCCATCGCTAAAAGTGGCAAGGCGAGGCTAGCACCAATCAGTTCACGGCGGCGCAGATAGACCGACTCTGGGGTGATCTCAGAAGGCAAAATAATCGGCGAATGCTTTGTCATAGCTGGCTCCAAAAGAAATCGGTGTATTACGAAAAATAGTTGTCTGCGCTCAAGCAAATGGCACAATTCACATGGTAAATGTATTTCGTGTGATAAATTCATGAATTATCACACTCATGTTTGATTAGTCGTAATTACGTCGTATTTCTTACAATAATTATTGTCAGAACCCGATTAACAACTAAAGCGAGTGTTGTACTATGTATTTTGAAATCATTCGGAGCGTCTAAATATGTCGGTTTGTGCCATTCCAGGGCTTAATTTGCGCGTTTCACCCAATTTAGTGCCGCTGCCAGTGGCTGACATTGACGTCCAGCTCGATTGTGGTGTTGCCATCTTGGCCGGTGGTTGCTTTTGGTGCACTGAGGCGGTATTTACGCAGCTGCAGGGAGTTGTTTCTGTTGAGCCTGGTTATGCCGGTGGGCGTGCTGAACGTGCTAACTACGATGCCGTATGTACTGGTTTAACCGGCCATGCCGAAGTGATAAAAATACGTTATGACCCCAAGCAAATTTCTTTTGGCAAACTTTTGCAGGTATTTTTTGCGGTGGCGCACGATGCCACCCAGCTTAATCGGCAAGGCAATGATGTGGGCACGCAATACCGATCCGCTATTTTTCCGCAAGACAGCATGCAATTTGAATTAGCTAAAGCGTATATGCAACAACTTAAGGTTGCGGATATTTTCCTTGATCCAATCGCTACAACCATTGAGCCAGAACAGGTTTTTTATCCGGCCGAGAAGTATCATTATAATTATGCTGCAATGAATCCTGAGCAACCCTATATTCGGGCCGTATCAGCACCCAAAGCTGAAAAATTGAAGGTTTATTTCCAAGAGTATCTGGCTAAATGAAATATATACACAACACGTTTTCTTCTATGTTTTTGGCATTGATTGTATTGTTAGTCAGTCCATTGCAAAGCTTAGCGCAGAGCAGTTTGGCCTCAAGCAATACCTCTGAGATTCTTACTGTATCGCAGGAACAACAAGCAGACGTTGATGTACGGGCAATTCCAGCCAAGGCCGATACCGACGAACAATTTGTCAACGAAGTTATTGCACGCGCTCAAACTTTAGCAAACGGGGATGATCTCAGCAAAAAATTAAACTTATTAAACGCGAGTATCAATAAGCTAAATACTAATTTTGAATCAAAAGACTATGAAAACCTTCCAATACAACGCTTGGAAACGGTGGTTGAGCATTGGAAATTTTATGGCAAACAATTAGCCAATTGGCGTAGCAAGCTACAAAAACTAACGTTGCCGATTTCTGCCGATGCAGCAGAGCTTTCCAAACGCAAAAAATATTGGGTCAATCTTCGCGCTAACAATATCAACACCATAACGCCGGCTTTGTTAACGCGCATCGATGGCTTGATTTCGGAAATCAATAAGGCTGAAACAGCTATTTCTGCACCATTGGGCAAGCTTCTTGATTTGGGTCAGAAGGGCAATGCGGTGGTTCAGAAAGTCGAACAGGGCATCGACAAAAGCACGCAAGCTTTGAAAAGCACCGACATCACTTTGTTGAAGATTGATTCGCCGACGATTTGGCAGGCTTGGCAAACACCTGAAAAAATGGCGGTTGGATCTATAAAGCAAAACCTTGCCGTTGAAATGCAATATTCAAATGAATATGCACAAGCCTACAGCACGCGAACTGCAATATTAAAAGCATTCAACTTGCTATTGTTGGCCTTGTTAATCTATATCAGTTGGAAAAGCAAGTCAGCCATTTTGGCTAAGTCTGAGTTGGCGGAGTATCGAAACACACTGAGCAGGCCATTTTCAGCTTGGTTAGTGTTGTCTGCATTGAGTGTGTTTATTTTTCAGGACGATTTGCCATTGCTTGTGCAACAAATCATTCTTTTAATGATTTGGATTCCTGTTGTACGGCTGTTACCCAGTAAAGCATTTAAGTTAATTGGGCCATGGGTATATATGAGCGCTGTATTCTATATGCTTGGCATACTCGGCTATATTCTGGCGGCTAATCAGTTCATTTTTCGGGCTTTCTTGTTATTGACCAACTTTTTGATGCTGGCAACCATGGTCTGGTTGTTTAGGCGTTCATCAAGCTTGCCTGAAGTGTATAACGGTAACTGGCTGCCTATTATTAAAACTGGTGTCGCGCTGGGTTTTATATCCATCGTGGTTGCCATTGTTTGCAATATAATTGGCAATGTCAGCATGGCTGAAATGCTCACGCAAGCCACCGTTGACAGCAGTTATTTGGCCTTGTTCTTATACACATCCATCAGCGTACTGGCAGGGTTTCTGCTGTTCGTGTTCAAGTCGCGCGCTGAAAAATTGTCAGCAAGTTCACAACATGCTTCATCGGTGATTGGGCTGTTTGTCAATATCTACAAAGCCGCACTATTCATATATTGGCTGGTGGCCTCGTTAAATATGTATCGCATTTGGTTGCCATTGAGTGAATTGGTTACAGAAATAGTTGCTTACAGCCTCAGCATTGGTAAATTTTCGATAACAATCGGCAGTATATTGCTATTCCCAGTGACGGTTTATGTGGCTTATTGGGTAGCTAAAACCATTCGAGCGATATTAAACGAAGACGTCTTTCCGAATATGAGATTGGCGCGTGGCGTGGGTAATAGCGTGTCTTCTATTTTGTATTACACCATCATCATGGCTGGTTTTTTTGTGGCATTAGCCGCGGCTGGTTTCGAGTTATCGCAATTAGGTATGATTATCAGCGCATTGAGCGTTGGCATTGGTTTCGGCTTGCAAACGGTGGTCAATAATTTTATCTCTGGTCTCATCCTCATGTTGGAGCGTCCGGTTCAGCCGGGCGATACCATTGAAGTTTCCGGCACCTTGGGCAAGGTACGCGAAATCGGCATGCGCGCCACAACACTGAGCACTTTTGAAGGTGCTGATGTCGTTGTTCCAAACGGCATGTTGTTATCAGAAAAAATGATCAATTGGACCTTGAGCAGCGATACTCGGCGTATCGATATTCCGGTCGGTGTGGCCTATGGTTCTGACCCGAATAAAGTCTTAGCATTGCTTTCAGATATTGCACACAGTACCAAAGGTGTTAGTGCTAATCCTGAGCCAACGGTGCTGTTCACAGGCTTCGGGGAAAGCGCCTTGAATTTCAGCGTTCGCGCTTGGACTGCCAGCTATGATGATTCTGTGTTTATTCGCAGTGATATGGCGGTTCGAATTCATGATAGTTTCAAAAAAGCCGGCATTGAAATTCCTTTACCGCAACGTGATTTACATATTCAGTCAATTAATTCTGAAATCCTAAACCAAATGAGAAAAGGTGATAAAAATGAATAAGCCAGTCATAACCCAAGCAGTGATTAATTTATACGACGAATATACCCATCAACCCTTGCAACGCCGCGATTTTATTAAGCGCCTAGCGGTATTAGTGGGCAGCTCGGCAGCAGCGTATGCGGTCTTGCCATTGTTGGAAAATAATTATGCAAATGCTGCCATCAGTGAGCCAGATGATAAACGTTTAAAAACGCAAATGATTGAGATTGAAACAGAGTCAGGCATACTAAAAGCTTACTTGGCGCAGCCCATCAAACAAAAGAAGAAAGTTGGTTCTGTTCTAATTATCCATGAAAACCGCGGGTTGAATGCCCATACGCAAGACATTGCGAGGCGAGTAGCACTAGCCGGTTTTAACGCCTTAGCTTTAGATTTTCTAAGCCCATTAGGTGGTACGCCAAGTAATGAAGATGAAGCGCGCGCCTTGTTTGCGAAATTAGACCCTGCGCAATCTATTGCCAATGGCCAGTCGGCCTTGCAATATCTCAATAAACTGCCTAATAGTAATGGCAAACTGGGTGTAATTGGCTTTTGTTGGGGCGGTGGCATGGCCGGTCAGCTTGCCGTGCA
>JAGNUI010000041.1 GCA_017987065.1 Arenimonas sp. | reverse complement strand
CCGCGTCTGGCATCGTCTTCGGAGATGGTTTTGTCTTTCAGCAAGTCTTTCACGCTGGAAATGGCATCGCGTCGTATATTGCGGACAGAAATTTTGGCGTTCTCGCATTCTGCATAAACGTGTTTGATGAGCTCTTTTCTGCGTTCTTCAGTCAGTGGCGGTAAGTTAATACGAATCACTTGGCCAAGGGTATTGGGTGTAAAGCCAAGATTTGATGCCAATATGGCTTTTTCAACAGCCGCAACCATTGGTTTTTCCCAAGGGGTAATGGTAATTGAGCGCGCATCGGCAACGGTAACGGTTGCGACTTGGTTTAAAGGCATGTCAGAGCCGTAATAGTTCACTTTAAGATTGTCTACCAATCCAGTGCTGGCACGGCCTGTGCGAAGGGTGGTGAGCTCGTTTTTCAAACCGTCTACACTTTTACTCATTCGCGCTTGAGCGTCTTTTTTTATTTCATTGAGCACAACTGACTCCAATTGCAAAAATATCATCAATTATAAACCGAGTTGCTGGTAAAGGCTTAAAAATAGTGAAAATGCATTAATAGTGGGGTGCGTGATCGTGTTGGTCGTGCAGACAAGATTGCCCTAGCTCAATTTGCAAAGTGGCGTGATTGATATTAAATTTTTGTAATAAGTCTTGGTTCGTTTGGTCAATAAATGCGTCGTGTTGTTGCGTGGTGTTGCGCACAATATGTGCCGTCAACGCAATTTCTTCAGCACCTAAGGACCAAATGTGCACATGATGGACGGCAGCAACATTGGGCAGGGATAGTAAATACGTTTCAACCTGTGCTTTATCTAAATTTTCGGGCACAGCATCCATCACTTGCATGAAACTCTCTTTTAATAATCTCCAACTGCTATAGCCTACGACAATAGCGACTAGCAAACTGGTCACTGGGTCTAACCAGTGCCAGCCATACAGCCAAATACCCAACCCAGCAAGCACAACGGCTACAGATACAGCCGCATCAGCCATTAAATGTAAGAATGCGCCACGTTTGTTTAGGTCGGTATGTTGGCCGCGGTAAAACAGTGCTGCCGTGCCAATATTCACCAAAATACCAATGCTAGCAACCCAGATTAGTGTGAAGCCCGGCACATCGGGTGGGTTTTGAATGCGTCGAAAGGATTCCCAAAGAAGGGCGCCACTAAAGGCGACCAACAAAATGGCATTCATCAGCGGTGAAAGTTGCGTGGCGCGACGCCAGCCAAAAGTATGACGCTCAGTGGGCGCGTGTGTCGCAAGCCAAGCGGCAACCCAAGCTAAGCCTAGGCCGGCCGCATCACCTAAGTTATGCAGGGCATCCGATATCAGCGCCAAAGAATTAGTATAAAACCCAAAGCCAGCTTCAAGTGCTGAATAGGTTAAATTGATCCACATCGCCCAAGCAAAAATATGCGTGCTGCTTTGCTTGTGGTGTTGATGTGGATGAGGATGGCTGTGCATTTTTAGCGCGTAACGAGTGTACCGATATTTTCACCTTGTAAAATACGCATCAACGCACCATTTTCGCTCATATTGTAAATGCGTAAGGGAATGTTGTTGTCGCGGCACAAAGCGAAAGCGGCGGTATCCATCACTTGCAGATTACGACTGATCACTTCATCGTATGTGAGTGTGTCGAATCGTTTTGCCTCAGGGTGTTTTTTTGGGTCGGCGTCGTAGATGCCGTCAACTTTGGTTGCTTTAAGTAACAGCTCGGCATTGATCTCCGTGGCGCGCAAGGCAGCGGCGGAATCAGTGGTGAAAAAGGGATTGCCCGTTCCAGCAGCAAATAGGGCGATACGGCCTTTCTCAAGATGTCGAACCGCACGACGGCGAATATAGTCTTCGCAGATTTGATTGATTTTGATGGCGCTCATCACACGTGCATAGGCGCCGTGTTTTTCAAGAGCGTCTTGCATGGCCAGAGCATTGATAACCGTTGCCAGCATACCCATGTGGTCGCCGGTCACGCGATCCATACCACCGGCTGCGAGGCCCGCACCTCTAAAGATATTGCCACCACCAATAACCACACCGACTTCCGCGCCGGCTTGTTGAATTTCGATAATTTCTTTAGCTAAACCGTTAATAATGTTTGGGTCGATGCCGTAATCGCCATCACCCATTAATGCTTCGCCAGATAGTTTTAACAAGACGCGACGGAATTTTAAGCTTGACATCAACAGCTCCTATTGGCTAAACGGCTTCATTCTAACGTACTAGGCAATCAAACGCCTAAGCTTATTTAAGCTTGTTTGGGTTCAAAGATAACATAAACCTTTTTGGCGTACTCTTGCACATCCCAAATGCCTTTGTAGCCGGCTTCTATAACAAAGCGATCGCCTTTGCAGACAATTTGTTCGACACCGTGTTCATCGACCATGCGAATTCTGCCTTGCAGAATCTCGCAATACTCAAATTCCGTGTAGCTGACATTCCAACTGCCAATCTCAGCTTCCCAGAAGCCAACATGAAATTCGCCGGATGGATTGCTGTAGTGGTTGCTTAAAATCTGTTTAGGATTGCCTGCCAGCATTTTTTCCGGCGCGACTTCATAGGCTTCGTGAGCGGTGGTTTGGTAATCGAGTAAGCTGATTTTGCTCATAGGTTTGACTGTAATGGTTTTGGAACTTTCAGTTTAGCAAATACAAACATTCACAAGAAATAAAATGAGTCATTTCCACGAAACAAATACGGCTATTCCCGCGAAAGCATTATATTGATTTGACGTGGCTCTAAACAAAGGGCAAAAAAAAGCCACCCGAAGGTGGCTTTATCATTTAGCCGGCCATAGCCTTGGCTACTTCAGCGGCGTAATCCTCAACCACTTTTTCAATTCCTTCACCAACCACTAAACGTTGGAAAGACACAACGTCAGCACCAGCAGCTTTCATGGTTGCTTCCACGTTTAGGTCAGAGTTCAATACATACGGCTGACCGTAAAGAGTGACTTCATTAACGATTTTTGCAATTTTGCCGCCAATGATTTTCTCTAAGATTTCAGCCGGCTTGGCTTTGTCTTTGTCGGTCATTTTGGCCATTTCAATTTCTTTTTCTTTGGCAACGAATTCAGCAGGTACGTCAGCTGCTTTGTTGTAAGGCGGGTTCATCGCTGCAACGTGCATTGCAATACCGCGCGCTAAATCCATATCGCCGCCCACTAAATCAACCAACACACCAATGCGACCACCGTGAATATACGCGGCAACGTTATTGCTGGAATCAATTTTGCTCATGCGGCGGATTTGGACGTTTTCACCAATCTTAGCAATAAGAGCTGCACGTGATTGTTCTACAGTAACTCCGTTCATCGGTACTGATTTCAATGCTTCTACATCACTGGCGCCGGATGCTAAAGCGGCTTCTGCAACGGCATTGACGAAGCTGATAAAGTTTTCGTCTTTGGCGACGAAATCAGTTTCGGAATTCACTTCAACCAATACCGCTTGTTTGCCATTGCTGGCCATGCCAATACGGCCTTCTGCAGTCACACGATCAGATTTTTTATCTGCTTTTGACAAACCTGACTTACGCAAAAATTCCATGGCAGTTTCAATATTGCCAGCGTTTTCTGTCAGTGCTTTTTTACATTCCATCATGCCGGCGCCAGAGCGCTCACGCAGTTCTTTTACTAGGCTCGCAGTAATTTCCATGATTCACCTCAAATTTAAATAGGGTTTCAGTCGAAACTGAAAGTTTAGGGTGTGCATCAACACACCCTAATGTCTTACGCGTCGCGTTTTTCGTTACGGCGTGGAGCACCTTTTTTTGCAGGTGGCGCACGACGAGCAGCGTCTTTTTTGTCAACTTTTGCAACCGGATTGCCTTCAGCGTCCAATTCAACGAATTCATCGTTGTTATTGGCAATGATAGGGGCAGCGGCTTTACCTTCTAAAACAGCATCGGCAGCAGCGCGAACGTACAATTGCACGGCACGGATGGCATCGTCGTTGCCTGGGATAGCATAGTCGACTAAGTTAGGGTCGTAGTTGGTATCGACGACAGCGATAACAGGAATACCTAATTTCTTGGCTTCCAAAATGGCGATGTTTTCGTGGCCGATATCGATGACGAATAAAGCATCAGGAAGGCGATTCATATCTTTAATGCCGCCCAAAGAAGCTTCCAATTTATCGCGTTCGCGACGCATGGTGAGGACTTCATGTTTGACTAATTTTTCAAAGGTACCATTGGTTTCGGCAGCTTCTAAATCTTTCAAACGTGATACCGATGCTTTCACGGTACGGAAGTTGGTCAAAGTGCCGCCCAACCAGCGCATGCTCATGAATGGCATACCGCAACGGAGTGCTTCTTCTTTGATGGATTCGCGCGCTGAGCGCTTGGTGCCAACAAATAAGATGGTGCCGCGCTTTTGTGCAATAGCTGAGATGAAATTCATCGCATCCGTGAACAAAGGCATGGTTTTTTCGAGATTGATAATATGGATTTTACCGCGTGCACCGAAGATGTACTGGCCCATTTTTGGGTTCCAGTAACGCGTTTGGTGACCGAAGTGAACGCCTGCTTCTAGCATTTGGCGCATGGTGACTTGAGACATAGGTATTTCCTTTGACGAGGGAACTGGCCTGAAAAGGCTACAAGTTCCGGGGTTAGTCTTCCATCGAATCGCCGCTTCGAACCCCTAAGGGCACCCCGATGCGGGTTATGATTTGATGTGTGTATTCATCGATTGACGCTCGATGTGGGCGTTAAAGCCCTGCAATTATACAAGAAAATGTTAATTTTCTGCAACTAAAGTGCTAAATGTTCACAAGTATTGGATAATAGCAAAATGAAAATCACTCTTAAATCCGAACAAGACATTGAAATGATGCGTATTGCTGGGCGATTAGCCGCAGAAGTACTGCAAGTTGTAGCGCCCTTTGTAAAAGCTGGTGTCACCACCGCAGAGCTGGATCGAATTTGCCATGAACACATTGTTCAGGTACAGCAATCCATTCCAGCCAATGTTGGCTACAAAGGCTTTCCGGCCAGTATTTGCACTTCCGTCAATAACGTGATTTGTCATGGCATTCCATCGCCAGCCAAAGTATTAAAAGATGGCGATATTGTTAATATTGATGTGACCGTGATAAAAAACGGCTGGCATGGCGATACCTCACGCATGTATTTCGTTGGTGAGCCTTCTGTAAAAGCCAAGCGCTTAGTCGATATTACCCGTGAGGCATTATTTGCCGGCATTCGGCAAGTTCGGCCTGGCGCAACTTTGGGCGATGTTGGCCACGCCATTCAATCGCTGGTTGAAGCCGAGCGCTTTTCTGTTGTGCGCGAATATTGTGGGCATGGTATTGGACAGATTTATCACGACGACCCGCAAGTGCTGCATTACGGTCAGCCAGGCACCGGCGTTCGCTTGGAAAAAGGTATGACTTTCACCATTGAACCCATGGTTAATGAAGGTGCAAGGCACACACGGCTGATGCCTGATGGTTGGACGGTGGTTACTCGCGATCGTTCCTTGTCTGCGCAATGGGAGCACACCGTGGTAGTTACCGATGATGGTGTTGAGATTCTGACGCGCCTGCCGGGCGATGACAACGATTTGTGAGTGTTAATGCTGAGAGCATAGCAACAACGACTGCCTCAATGGCAGAGTTGAGTACTCAGCCTGAATTTGTTTTAGCCGTTAAACAATCCCTCATTGAACAACGCGCGGTATTAGCCAAACGCTTGGCAAAAGGTCTGCCAATTGAGACCTTGATTAGCCAGTATTGTGCTTACATCGATACTATTGTGGTTCGTGCTTGGCAGCTGAGCTTGCCTGCCGACGTGTCGATTGCGTTAATTGCTACGGGTGGTTACGGGCGCGGCGAATTGTATCCGTATTCCGATATTGATTTATTACTGTGCGCAGAAAGTGCGGTGCAAGAAGAAAATCATCTAGCCATCAGTGCTTTTTTCTCACTGCTCTGGGATGCAGGCTTCAAGCTTGGTCATGCGGTGCGTTCACCGGTGCAATGTGTTGAGGCATGTCAGGTTGACGTATCCACTTGCACCGCTTTGATAGAAATGCGTTGTTTGGCAGGTAATGATGGCATTTTCCAGAATTTAAAATTACTCATACAAGCACCTCATGTTTATGAATCTAGCGCTTTTTTTGCCGCTAAACGTTTAGAACAAAAACAAAGACACGACAAGTTTCATAATACCGCGGATAATCTTGAACCCAACTTGAAAGACGGGCCTGGCGGGTTGCGTGATTTTCATACCTTATCTTGGTTAGCGAAAAAGCTGTATGGAGTTAAATCGTTAGGTGGCCTAGCTCCTCTGGGATTGCTTGGTGATGCCGAATGGGTGGCCTTGCTCCGAGATTGGCGTATTGTGGCGCGCCTGCGTTTTGGTTTGCATTTACTCAGCAAGCGTGCCGAAGAGCGCTTATTGTTTGACTATCAAAAAGGTCTGGCGGAACTGTTTGGATTGGTGGACACGCCTGAAAATTTAGCGGTTGAACAACTCATGCAGGATTTTTTTCGATCTGCAGCGGTTTTGTTGCGAATTAATGATCGCCTGCTGCAACGCTTTGAAGAGCATTTGGCGGTTGATCAAATCATCGTGCCCATTAATGATTCCTATGTGCTGAAAAATGGCTACTTGCTGGCATTAGATAATCGATTTTCGAGCATGGGCCTAGAAGCAGTTTTTGAGTTGCTATCGGTTTGGCGTACACAATTTGAATGTAAAGGCTTGCATTCTGATACGGCCAGAGGCTTGTCAGAATCATTGCATCAGATTAAACCGTACGCACAGCAGTCCGAGCGAGTGCGTGCCAGTTTTATGGCTTTATTGCTGGAAGATAATGGCGTGGTGCACTTACAACGCTTAGCGCGCTTAGGGATTTTGGCTCGCTATTTGCCGGAATTTTCGCAAGTGACCGGCAGAATGCAATATGATTTATTCCACGTCTACACGGTTGATCAGCACACTTTAAATGTACTGGATTTTATGCGCCGTTTTGAACAAGGCAAACAAGACGGATTTTCCTTACCGCATGAGGTTTTTCCACGCTTACGAAAGCGTCACTTGATTTGGTTGGCTGGGTTATTTCATGATATTGCCAAAGGCCGCGGTGGCGATCACGCGGTTTTAGGCGCAAGTGATTTTCTAAAGTTTGCCGAAGCGCATTTAATTCCCACAGCCGATAAACAATTGGTGCAATGGCTGGTGGCGCAGCATTTATTGATGTCGTTCACGGCGCAAAAATTCGATATTTCAGACCCCGAGATTATTAATCAATTTGCCAGTAAAGTGGCAGATCGAGAGCATCTGGATTATCTTTACATTTTAACCTGCGCCGACATAGCAGGCACCAGTCCGAAACTTTGGAATACTTGGAAAGATCAATTATTAGCTGATTTGTATATTGCTACGCGTTATGTGTTGCGGATTGGTTTAGAGCATCCATTGAATGCCGATGATATTCGCGCAGAAACCCAATCAATGGCTTTAGCGAAATTAATGGATTTAGGTTGCTCTGAACTCGATGTGGCTACTTTATGGCAGAGCTTTCCAAGTGATGCATTTTTACGCTACCGACCCGAACAACTGGTTTGGCAAACACAGGGTGTGATTTCCGCCAGTGCTTTAGCTTCACAGATTTTGGTGCGCGAATTGCCAGGCAATGATTCCTTGGAAATTTTTATTCGCACACCTGATCGCGATGGTATTTTCTCAGGCATATTAGCCACCCTTGATCGCTTGAATTTAAGTGTGGTGCATGCTCGAATTTTGCAATCCAAGGATGGTTACGCTTTGGATAATTTTATTACTTTAAAAGGTATTCATACCCCTGAAATTAAGCGGGTTAGCCAAACACTGATGGCGGCTTTAAAAGAGCCAGCCAACATAAAGCCAGCAAAGCATATGGTGCCGCGCCAGCTTAAACACTTTAAAACCGCCACACGCATTGAATTTAGTCAACAGCCGGAAGTGCAGCGTACCTTAATGAGTCTTGTTAGTGCAGACCGAACCGGTTTGTTGGCCGATATTGCCTTTGTGTTGTTACAGAAAAAAATACGTGTACACGATGCCAGAATTGCTACATTTGGCGAACGCGCGGAAGATATTTTCGTACTAAGCGATCGTGAAGACCAAGCGCTTACAAACCCTGCTGTTTTGGAATCTATCCGCACGGCACTGTTAGACTATCTAGAAGGAAGGAAAACATGACCACAGAACTGCAACAACGAATTGAATCAGCCTTTGAAGGCCGAGCCACATTAAACGAACAAAGCATTGATACGCTTAAGCCGGATTTGTATCATGTGATTGCCTTGTTAGAGTCTGGGCAAGCCCGCGTTGCAGAGCCAACGGCTGATGGTTGGCATGTGAATGAATGGTTGAAAAAAGCGGTGCTTTTATATTTTCGTTGCCATGATATGGATGTGATGGGCGATGTCACTAATCCGTTTTGGGATAAAGTGCCCTTGCGTTTTGAAAATTATGACGCCGAAGATTTCAAACGTCTTGGCGCACGCGTTGTGCCCGGTACGGTTGCGCGTGCCGGTTCGTATATTGGTAAGGATGTGGTGCTGATGCCAAGCTTTATCAACATTGGCGCGCATGTAGGCCAAGGCACAATGGTGGATACTTGGGCCACGGTTGGCTCGTGCGCGCAAATCGGTTCGCGTTGCCATATCTCTGGCGGTGCAGGAATCGGTGGCGTGCTTGAACCCTTGCAAGCCTCACCAACCATTATTGAAGACGATTGCTTTATTGGTGCTCGTTCGGAAGTAGTGGAAGGCGTGATTGTTGAACGCGGTTCGGTCATCGGCATGGGTGTCTTCATCGGGCAAAGCACACGCATTTATAACCGCGCCACCGGTGAAGTTTCTTACGGCCGTGTGCCGGCTGGTTCGGTGGTGGTGTCTGGATCCTTGCCATCTGCTGATGGTAAGTATTCGTTGTATTGCGCGGTCATCGTCAAGCAAGTGGATGAAAAAACCCGCAGCAAAACGTCGGTGAATGATTTATTGCGTGGCGCAGTGGAATGAGTGTCGTTTTGTACGGGCTACCAAACTGCGATACCTGCAAGAAAGCGCAGAATTGGTTAAAGCGATTTAATCATGAATTCACGTTTATTGATTATCGCGTTAATCCGGTTTCGCCTGAAATACTCAGCCGATGGGCGGAGCAACTTGGCGGTTTCGATGCGTTACTGAACAAAGCCAGCACTACCTGGCGAAATTTGTTGCCCAATAAAAAAACACCGGGCTCCAAACCCGAATATTTGATGTTGTTGAAAGAATATCCGGCATTAATTAAGCGCCCAGTATTAGTTCGTGAGAGTAGTGAAATAGTTCTAGGATTTAAAGAGCCAAACTACAAACGCCTGTTTGCTATGGAAGGAAAACTATGAGTGCTGTACTGGAGCTCACCCTTAATTTAATGGCCCGTAATTCGGTGACGCCCGAAGATGCCGGATGCCAAGATGTTATTGCTGAACGTTTAAAGAATGTTGGTTGCGCTGTGCAGCGTTTGGATTTTGAAAACGTAAAAAATATATTTATTACCCACGGACAAGGCTCGCCAGTATTGGTTTTATTGGGGCATACCGATGTGGTGCCACCGGGCGATTTGGCAGATTGGCAGTCCAATCCATTTCAACCGGAAATTCGTGACGGTGTTTTGTATGGCCGTGGTGCGGCTGATATGAAAGGCTCGGTAGCCGCGTTTGTGGTGGCGATGGAACAGGTGATTGCTGAGCAGCCCAATCATGTTGGAACCTTGGCTTTATTGCTAACCTCCGATGAAGAAGGCGATGCTGTGCATGGCGTTCGCCAGGTTGCAGAGCATTTCAAATCTACAGGCCAAAAAATTGATTACTGCATCACCGGCGAGCCGTCGTCGATGGAAAAACTCGGGGATCTCGTGCGTGTTGGCCGTAGGGGTACTTTGAGTGGCACATTAACTGTTGAAGGCATTCAAGGCCATGTCGCCTATCCAGAACGGGCGCGAAACCCTATTCATCAAGCCATGGCGCCATTGGCCGAATTAAGCGCGCGACAATGGGATGCGGGGTATACCGATTTTCCTGCATCAAGTTTCCAGATATCCAATATACATTCTGGAACTGGTGCAAACAATGTTATTCCAGGGCGTTGTGAGGTGGTCTTTAATTTCCGTTACAACCCAACATGGCGCGCCGAGCAATTAGAGCAAGAAGTGCATGCGGTATTAGATCGGTATGGACTGACCTATCAATTGAAATGGCATCGCGGCGGTGAGCCGTTTTTAACGCATGAAGGTTTATTGCGCAAAGCCGTTCGCGAAGTGATTGCAGAGCAACTTCATGTTGTGCCGGTTGAAAATACCGGGGGTGGCACGTCCGATGCACGATTTATTGCGCCATTAGGTGCGGAAGTGATTGAGTTCGGGCCAATTAATGCCAGCATTCATAAAGTCAATGAACATGTTTTAGTCGCCGATTTAGAACGGTTACCTCATTTATATGCACAAATGGCTTTAAAAATATTAGCTCGTTAATCCTTTCAAATCTTATTAGGAGAAATTTATGACAATTACCCAATGGTGTGTTCTGGCTGCATGTCTTTTACCTGTCTTAACGATGGGCATGGCCAAGGCGAGCTTTGGCCGAACGCCACGCAGAGAAGGTGGTTTTGATAACGTAAATCCACGCGAGTGGGAGGCCAAGC
>JAGNUI010000171.1 GCA_017987065.1 Arenimonas sp. | reverse complement strand
CCTGGTATTTATGATTTGTTTGCCAATAAAATTAAAACGGTGTGCATCAATATTCGTGTGTTAGATATTCCCCAAGAACTTCGCGTCGGTAATTATCAGGATGATCGTGCATTCCGAGCATGGTTCCAGACATGGTTGAATGCGCTGTGGCT
Organism: Arenimonas sp.; assembly: GCA_017987065.1. Lineage (GTDB taxonomy): Bacteria > Pseudomonadota > Gammaproteobacteria > Xanthomonadales > Xanthomonadaceae > Arenimonas. The sequence continues at coordinate 3,129 of JAGNUI010000171.1, read as the reverse complement.
TGAAAAACAAAACATGATCGATTCACATGCAAGCAAGTAGCAGAATGCCATCTAAACCTGTCAAACCAGCCATTGTGAATCCGCCATCGAAAGGGCCACTTGACCGCTTCATTCGGCGCTTTGGTGCGTTTTCGCATTTAGCATTAATTGTTCTCATGTATGCGGTTATTGCAACGGCCTTTGGTTTGGCTTTGGCACCGGCGCTCTGGTTTTTAGATCAAAGCTGGTCATTAACTTTAGATTTAAATGCGTGGTTAAAATGGCCAATATTCGGAATAGCCTGCGGTGTAGCATTCTTCATCGCCGGATTTGCCTTGTTGATGGTTATACCGATTTTTAATTTTTTATTGCCAACGCGTGTGAAGCCATTTAATGGCAGCTACTACACGTACTCGGCAGTGCCTTGGTATATCCATAACGGATTGTTCTATGTAGTGCGTTATACATTTTTACCTTTTGTTACGCTCACACCTTTTGGTGACTGGTTTCTGCGTGCCATGGGTATGAAGATTGGGCAGCGTGCGTTCCTCAATACCGAATTCATTTCCGACCCTTGCATGCTCATTATTGGCGACGATGCGGTTATTGGCGGCAGTGTGCATCTGTTTGCGCATTACGCTGGTGGCGGACATCTAAACATCGCGCCCACCATTATTGGTGCCAGGGCTACTATTGGTGAAAAAGCTACTGTCATGGGTGATGTGCACGTGGGTGAGGATGCAACTGTCTTACCACATTCGGTTCTGCTTCCAGGCTCGCGTGTTGGTCGGGGCGAGATGTGGGGAGGTGTTCCGGCGGTGTGCATTGCGCCGGAGGAGTGGCAACGCATCAAGAACAGCATTAAACGCACTTAATTGTTGTTTCAAACAGTTTTATTTAAATCCAAGCTGACCCAATAGGCGGTAATCAGTGGTTTTGACTGTATAGGCCGAATGAAAACCGTCATACTATGCAATATAGCGTCTTTTGGCGCGCTTTTTTTGGATTCAAATGCCCGATTTTAATCAATGGCCACTGCGTGCCGAGTTGCTTGAAGCCATTGCTTCGCAAGGTATATTCGAGCCAACACCGATTCAGCAACAAGCCTTAAGCGACTTGCTAGCTGGACATGATGTATTGGCCCAGGCCAAGACCGGTAGCGGTAAAACACTAGCCTTTGCTTTGACTATTTTGTCGAAAGTGGATGCCACCTCTGGTGTGCAAGCGCTGGTTTTATGCCCAACCCGTGAATTAGCTGATCAAGTGACCCAAGCCATTCGTAAAGTGGCCGTTCGCTTACCGAATTTAAAAATCTCTGCCTTTTACGGCGGCATTCCCGTGCGTGTACATGCTGAATCTCTGGTGCACGAGCCCGCTATTGTGGTGGGCACGCCGGGTCGTATTTTGGAATTGATTCAAAATGGCGCACTCAAATTATCGGGTTTGAATACGCTAGTGTTGGATGAAGCTGATCGCATGCTCGATATGGGTTTTGAGCCGGCCATTCAAGCGATTCAAAAATCGCTACCTGCTAAGCGCCAAACGCTGATGTTTTCGGCTACTTTCCCAGAGCAAGTTAAATTGCTCTCTAAAAGTTACCAAAATACACCGAAAGAAATTTTGTTAGACACCGATACCCGCTCAGAGCATATTGAGCAATTGTTTTTTGAAGTGAGCATAGCGCGCAAAAATGATGCTTTGGTGCATTTGCTTGGTCAGCTTAAACCAGAACAGGCTTTGGTTTTTTGCAATACCAAAATCGACTGTCAAAATGTTGAACAACATCTGTCTAAAGCCGGTTTTGATGTCTGCGCCTTACATGGCGATTTAGAGCAGAGAGATCGTGATGAAGCGATGGTGCGCTTCCAGAATGGCAGCGTGCGCGTGTTAGTGGCCACCGATGTGGCAGCCCGCGGCTTGGATGTTTCTGATTTACCTTTAGTGATTAGCTATGAATTAGCGCATCAAGCCGATGTGCATGTGCATCGTGTTGGCCGAACGGGCAGGGCGGGTAAAGACGGTCGTGCTTTGGCTTTGGTTGCGAGTAGTGAAATGGGTCGCGTCGCTGCCATTGAAGAACAGATGACTTTAAGCGCGCAATGGCAACGCTTGGATTTAACCACCATTAAATTACAGCCGTTGCAAGCTTCATGGAAAACAGTAGTGATTGATGCCGGCCGCAAAGATAAGCTTCGCCCAGGCGATATCTTGGGCGCATTAACCGCCAACAAGCAGATTGAAAGCAAGGATGTTGGTAAAATCGCACTGTTTGATACAAGGTCTTACGTTGCCCTGCATAAAACAGTGGCCGATAAAGCATTGCAGTTGCTACGCAAAGATAAAATTAAAGGCCGCACATTCCGTGTTCGGTTATTAGCCAATTAATCGAGAGATACACAATGAAGAATTATTTCGCTTTATTTATAATGTTGACTGTCAGTGCTGTTGCTTGGCAAAGCGCGCAAGCAGCTGATGCAACTGCCGGAAAAGACACGCGTACACTCGAGCAAAAACTCTTGCCGCCCGACAACATTCGCTTGCCGCCAGCAAATGCACTGCGAACAGCCAGTGGTTTGCGATATGTGATTCTCAAGCGCGGCTCTGGAAATACCCATCCAGTGCCAACTAGCGAGGTTGAAATTGATTACACCGGTTGGGATTTCCAAGGCCGAATGTTTGACAGCTCTTTGCCACGTGGCAAGCCATCGCAATTTCAGCTGACTAATTTGATTAAAGGCTGGCAAGAAGGTGTTTTATTGATGAGCCCTGGCGACACGTTCCGATTCTGGATACCTGGCAATCTTGCTTATGATGGCAGTGGCGGTGATGCCCCCAAAGGTAAACTGGTATTTGATATCACCTTGTATGATTTCAAATAAGCGCGCTAAGGAAATATATGTCAGTTCGCGTCAATAAATTTATATCCGATACCGGCTTTTGTTCGCGCCGTGAAGCTGAAGAGTTGGTGCGACAGGGGCGCGTTACTGTCAATGGCAAAACGCCATCATTAACCACGCGAGTGGAAGAGGGTGATGAAGTTTTAGTGGATGGCCAAGGCTTGCGCGTTCGTAAAACCAAGCCGGGCACTCGTAAACATATTTACATTGCACTGAATAAGCCCATCGGCATCACCTGCACGTCTGATGAAGC
>JAGNUI010000040.1 GCA_017987065.1 Arenimonas sp. | reverse complement strand
GTGCCATTAGAAGCGCCTTGTCGTCTGGCTTGAGATTTGCCACGTCTAGCCATTACATACGCTCCGGTGCTGAAACGCCCAATAAAGCTAGACCATTGGTAAGCACTTGCGAACTGGCTTTACACAGGCCAAGCCTGGCTTGACGCAATTTTTCGTCATCACTGAGGATGTCACAGTTTTCGTAGAATGAATGAAAAGCATTAGCGGTTTCGCGTAAATAGTTGGCGAGTATTTGCGGGGCGCGGTTATGTGCGGCCGATTCGATTACTTCAGGTAAACGCATCAGTTCGTTTAATAAAATAGATTCAAATTCGGTGCTTAGTAATTCGCGGTTGGCAATGGCGGTGCAATCGTTGTAGCTCCATTGTTTTTCTTTTAGTTTGCGAAATAATCCAGCGGCGCGAGTAATCGCGTATTGAATATAATAAACCGGATTTTCTTTCGAATGACTCTTGGCCAATTCCAGATCAAAGTCTAAGTGTTGTTCATTGGAGCGCATCACATAGAAATAGCGCGCTGCATCTTTACCCACCTCTTCGCGAAGTTCACGCAAGGTGACAAAGCTGCCGGCACGGGTTGACATTTGCACGCGCTCTGCGCCGCGGTACAAAATAGCAAACTGCACTAATTGGATTTCTACTTTTTCTGCATCTAAGCCTAAGCCTTGTGCGGCGGCTTTTAAGCGAACAATATAGCCATGATGATCAGCACCTAAAATGTATAACGCGCGTTCAAAGCCACGTTCGAATTTTGACAAAAGGTAGCCTAAATCTGATGCGAAATAGGTGCTTACGCCATTGTCGCGAATAATCACGCGGTCTTTATCATCGCCAAAGCTCGTGGAGCGAAACCACGTGGCGCCGTCTTGTTCATACAAATGACCATTGGCTTGCAAAATAGCAATGGCACGATCGACGTATCCGCCTGTGCTTAATGAACGTTCTGAGAAAAAGTTGTTGTGATCAACACCAAAGCCGTGTAAATCATTTCGAATATCACCTAAGCACCAATCGAGGCCTGCTTGAAACACCAGCTGATAATCTGTTGTGCCTAAGAGTTGACGGGCATTCGCAATTAAGCCATCAACGTGTTTTTCTTTATCGCCACCCAAGCTTTCGTCGGCTGGTACGTCAGCAAAAATATCGTTGGCATTGAAGCGCAATCGATCACCTTGCTGGGCGCGTAATGAACGTGCAATATCGACAACATAATCGCCTTTATAGCCATTGTCTGGGAAACGCATCATTACACCGCATAGCTCGTGATAGCGTATCCAAATGCTGATCGATAAAATATCCATTTGGCGACCAGCGTCGTTGACATAATATTCGCGCTGAACTGAGTGGCCAACCGCTTCCAGTAAATTAGCAACGGACGCGCCATAGGCGGCGCCTCGGCCGTGACCAACATGCAATGGACCGTTCGGATTAGCGGAAACAAATTCAACCGTCATTGATTCACGAGATTCAGCCGCTTGCTTGCCATAATCAAGGCCCTGCTCAATAATCCGGCGAACGGTAGATAACACGCAACGACGGGAAAGAGTAAAGTTAATAAATCCGGGCTTAGCAATACTCACTTTTTCAAAAGGCTTGGACTCGTCTGCAACGCCCATACTGGCAACCAGAGACTCAGCCAAAACCATGGGGTTGACGCCTAAGCGCTTGCCAAGTAATAAGGCAATATTGCTCGCATAGTCGCCATGTTCACGAGACTTGGTTCGCTCAATCACAAAATCGGGCAAGATAAAATCGGCAGGTATTTTGCCTACACGACGCAAATCCAACAATGCTTGCGCCACTAGTTCACGAAGATGGGCTTTCACAGGCAGAAATCAACTCTATTTGGGTCTATTATTGTAGCCTGAACCAAAGAAAATTGCCCATTGATTACAGCCAGCCACGTTCAGCAAAGGAGGTGATTTGGTTATCCGCAACGATAAAATGATCGAGTACACGGATATCTACTAACTGCAGTGCCTGTTTCAGCCTTGCCGTTAAAGCGTGATCGGAAGCACTGGGCTCAGGATGCCCGCTGGGATGGTTATGCACCAGAAAAATAGCGGCGGCTTGGTGGCGAAGTGCATTTTGTAGCACCACCCGAGGATACACTTCGGCGCAATCCAAACTGCCTTCAAACAGTTCTTGGTAGCAAATGAGGCGATGTCGATTATCAAGAAATAAGCAAGCAAACACTTCACGAGTCCGGTCACGCAATTGCGTTCGAAGCCAACTGCTGACTTGTTGCGGGTCGTTTAATAATTGACCGCGTTGCACGGGCTGACTCCAGTAGCGCGTGCCAATTTCCAGGCTCGCTGCTAGTTTGCAGGCAAGCTCTATGCCAATTTGGTATTGCTGACTGAATTCACCAATAGAGAACTGATTGAGCTCCTTCAATTGGCTGTATTCGAACTCTAAAGCGGGACGGCTTTGTGCCAATCGGTGCGGTGCGCTCACAATTTGCAGTAATTCGTCCAAGGACAAGGATTTTATCCCGCCTGCCAGCGCTTTGTTTTGTGCGGTAATCCACGGTTTTAAAGTATGTTTGGTCATGTGGCCATTTTGAGCCATGCATTTGCAGTAAGTGTTCGGAATTTATGGGTTTATAGAGTAAGCTAATACGCAAACCACTTTAGGGATTTTCTGGTGACAGTTTTGCATGGCGAGCGTATTTTGTTGGGGGTTACTGGCGGCATTGCGGCTTACAAGAGCGCAGAGTTAGTGCGTCGCCTGAAACAAGCGGGCGCTGATGTGCGCGTCGTGATGACGCAATCGGCTGAACAATTTATAACGGCTACAACACTGCAAGCCTTGTCCGGTAATCCGGTTCGAACCAGTCTTTGGGATGAAAGCGCTGAAGCGGCCATGAGCCACATTGAGTTAGCACGTTGGGCCAGTAAATTAGTGATTGCGCCGGCTAGCGCTGATTTTATGGCGCGTCTTGCCGGTGGGCATGGCAACGATTTATTAAGCACCTTATGTTTAGCAACAACCGCACAGGTATATATTGCTCCTGCCATGAATCATGCTATGTGGGCAAATGCGGCAACGGTTGAAAATACAGAGCGCTTAGTGCAGCGTGGCTTTCGTTTATTAGGACCGGCATCCGGTGAGCAAGCCTGCGGTGAAGTGGGCGAGGGCCGAATGCTTGAACCTGAGGCCATAGTGAAAGCCATAGATGATGCGGTGAAACAACTCGAAAAGCATACGATTCTTATTACCGCAGGGCCAACCTTTGAGGATATCGACCCCGTTCGTTTTATTGGCAATCGTAGCTCCGGTAAAATGGGTTTCGCTCTAGCCGAAGAGGCCGCAACACAAGGTGCCAAAGTGCTGTTAGTTTCTGGCCCGGTATCTTTACCAACACCACTGGGCGTGCAGCGAATCGATGTGCGCTCGGCGCGGCAAATGCATGAGGCGGTTATGGCGCTTGTTCCAAGCTGTACGATTTTTATCGCTGCAGCAGCGGTTGCTGATTATCGGCCGGTGCAGGTTTGTCCTCAAAAAATTAAAAAATCACAAAGCACTATCACGCTTGAACTTGAGCGCACTGCCGATATTTTGGCTGACGTGGCCGCAAGACCGGATAGGCCCGAGTGTGTGGTAGGTTTTGCAGCAGAAACTGAGCGCGTTGAGGAATACGCACAGGCTAAGCTCAACAAAAAGAATTTAGATCTGATTGCTGCCAACGATGTCAGTAACGCATCAATCGGTTTTGAAAGTGAAAATAATGCGTTGAGCGTTTTTGCTCACGCGAAGCGTTTTGAGATTGCACAAGGCACCAAGCGACAGGTAGCTCATGCTTTGTTGGCAATCATTAATGAACATCTCAAGGAAAAACAGTCAAATGTTTGAACATACCTCGGTGCAATTACGTATTTTGGATAGCCGCTTAGGTAGGGATTTCCCGCTTCCAGATTATGCCACGGCGCATTCAGCGGGTATGGACTTACGCGCGATGCTTGAACAACCGTTAACGTTGCAGCCGAATGAAAGCCAACTTATTGCAACCGGCATGTCTATTTTTATTGGTGATGCGGGCGTTTGTGCGCATATTTTGCCACGTTCTGGTTTGGGTCATAAGCAAGGATTGGTGCTCGGTAATTTGGTAGGGCTGATTGATGCGGATTATCAAGGACCCTTGATGGTCAGTCTATGGAATAGAGGTTTAGTTCAGCAAACCATTCAGCCTGGCGATCGTATTGCCCAATTGGTATTTATGCCGGTGCTTCGTGTGCAATTTAGTCGAGTGGATCAATTTATTGAAAGCGCCCGTGGCGAGGGTGGTTTTGGACATACAGGAGTTCTGTAATGGCTAAGCTTAATATCACTGTCGATTCCGTATTTTCCTGGATGCAAAAAAATCCTTGGAAAGTGGGCTCTCTCATTATTGGTTTGTTTGCACTTTGGTTTGCTCTGCAGGGCGTTGATATTTATAAACAGAATCAATCATTGCGAGAAGCCATCGCCGAGCGTGACGCCATCGTTAAGCAAGTTCAAGCGTTTAGTACTAAGCATCAGCAGCAAATGCCTAAAACTGCTGAGCAGTTTAAAACAGCGGCCTCTTTAACCAATAAGCAAGCCATTATTTCAGCATTTAAAAAATCAATTAGTGATGCTGAGTTGGTGGAAATATACGATGTGAATTTAGCTGAGGCTTATCAAGATATTGGAAAGTTTGGTGCTGGCAAGCTCGCTGTATTGGAGTCGGCCAATCAAGAATCTCAAGTGGCGATGCGCGTCATCTCTGTTGCGGGTGAGCAAAAAGTAGCGATGGCAAAATCGATGGGCAATGAGACAGCACTTTTAGTGTATGTGCAATTACCTATTAGTGTGTTGGATGCCTTAATGCCGAGCACAATAACAAATGACATCTATTTGTCACTACGCCAAGCGCAAGTGGATTTACTCAAACGTGGTAATGCTGAGTTTGCAGACACGGCTGAAACAAATGCAAAGGCAATTGCTGGGGCGCCTTGGCGAATCGTGGCGTCTTCCACATTGCCTGAAGCAGGCTTGTTTAATCTGGGCGGAGTGGCAGAATTAAGTTTGGCTGTATTGTTGCTAATTCTAGCTTTTTTGATTGCGCTAACGCCTGCAATTCGCAAAAGACGCGCGGGTTTGGCAGGTATTGAAGAAAATGATCAATCTCATCTAACCCTGCATGAAATGCAAAAACAAGGTGTCATCAAAGTTGATGAACTCAATCCGGCACCTGTGTTTGATATCAAGGATGTTGCATACCCGAAAGTCCCATTAGAGCGCAGTATTTTCAGAGCTTATGATATTCGCGGCGTGGTGGGCACCAATCTCGATGCCGGTATTGCTCGCCTCATTGGCGAGGTCATCGGCACCATTTTAGTTGAAAAACAATTGAAAGGTATTGTTGTAGGCTATGACGGAAGATTATCCTCGCCTGCGCTCTGTGCTGGTCTCATTGAAGGTTTGATAGCCACAGGCAGTTCCGTCTTAAATATAGGCCAAGTGCCAACGCCCGCTGTGTATTTTGCAACTTATCATTCCGAATTTACTAGTGGCATTTCAATTACCGGTTCGCATAATCCGCCCGATTATAACGGCTTTAAAATCATGATTGATGGACACACGTTGTCTGGCGAAGAAATTATCAATATTTATGAACGTATTGCAGAAAAACGAATTTTCAAATCAGCAACGCCTGGTCATGTGATTAACAAAGATATAGTGCCTGAATACACGCAATTTATTACCCATGATATTCAAATAGATCGACCATTAAAAGTAGTTATCGATTGTGGCAATGGCGTGCCTGGCGCAGTGGCGCCTGCCGTTATCGCTGGCATTGGTGCGAAAGTGGTAGAAACCTTGTATTGCGACGTTGATGGTACATTTCCAAACCATCATCCAGATCCAAGTGATCCAGATAATCTCATCGACTTAATCAAAATCGTTAAACTTAATGGTGCAGATATTGGCTTAGCATTTGACGGCGATGGCGATCGTTTAGGCGTGGTCACGGCGCAAGGCGATATTATTTATCCTGATCGACTACTGATGCTTTTTGCTGAAGATATCCTGCGTCGAAATCCAGGCGCTGCTATTATTTATGATGTGAAATGCACTGGCGCGTTGCAAGGACATATTTTGCGCCATGGCGGCAGCCCAATAATGTGGAAAACCGGACATTCGCTGATAAAAGCAAAAATGAAAGAAACCCATGCTGAGTTTGCCGGTGAAATGAGTGGTCACTTCTTCTTTGCTGAACGCTGGTTTGGTTTTGACGATGGTATATATGCCGCTGCGCGCTTGCTTGAAATACTTGCTGCATCACCTGATAGCGTTCAAGATCAATTTGATGCCCTTCCGAAAAGTTTTTCCACTCCCGAATTAAAGATTGAGTTGGCTGAAGGAGAGCAGCATGCCTTTATCGAAAAATTTGTTGCTAAGGCAAGTTTTGAGGGCGCGAGAATCAATACCATTGATGGTATTCGTGCCGATTGGTCTTATGGTTGGGGATTGGTGCGCGCATCAAATACCACGCCTGTACTCGTGCTTCGTTTTGAGGCAGAAAGCGAGCAACAATTAACTTTTATTAAAAATCAATTCAGAGATCAATTGTTGGCCCTGCAAGCCGATTTGCACCTGCCATTTTAATATTAAGGCTTGCTTGGATTTTGTTGAATGTCTGCAGAGTTAGCGATGCCGGCATCTGCTTGCGTTGGGATCGTTTGTCCTGATTTAGACTGTCTAAACTTTTCTAACGTTTCTGCAGTTTCTAGTTGCATGGCAACATAGTCGCTGTTTAACCGCACAAGTTTGGCGGATTGCTTGAGTATAAGCGCATGGCTTTTTTGCAATTCGTCAATTTTTGTTTTTGGTAGTGCTTGCCCATTCAATTCTTGGCCATTAAGTTCAGTTAATGTGCTGAGCAGAATTGCACGCAGTGATTGAATGCTTGCTTTTGTTGAGACGATGGATTGTTGTATTAAGTCAGCGCGCTCATCGAAAGCGCCTTGCAAGTCTTGCTCGGTACTGTAGTTGGATAGCAAGCCACGTTCCGTACGTTTTATCATTTCAGCCTGATCTAAATAATAGGCTTTTTCTTCAGCTTGTTTGCGCGCCAATTCTTGAGCCTGAGCACTCTGCTGCGGCGCTACACTGTTTTTCAGCGAACCAGTTTTGGCGCTGTATTCTTGTCGGGCTTGATCATTAGCCTCAGGCGGTAATTGATCACTGATGTGAACTTTGCCGCTTTTATCGACCCAACGATAAATCTTTTTTTCTTGGGCCATACTTGTGCTGAAAACGGCAAGTCCTATACAGGCGAGAATAATTTTTTTAACGGTATTCATAGCGCGACTCCGTAGCTTTCACGGTAATTTTGCAGTGCTTGGCGATATTGTGCAAGTTGATTGTCATTTTCAGTAAATTCTAACAAATCGTGAAGCCCTACAATACTGTGAACGGGGAACTCAAATTGCTGCTTGATTTCTTGACTAGCGGATAATTCGGAGTCTTTGCCTTTTTCTTGGCGATCTAATGCGATAACGATGCCAGCAACAGTCGCGCCTGCTTGCTGAATGCGTTCAATGGATTCACGAATGGCTGTGCCTGCCGTAATCACATCATCAATAATTAATACACGTCCTTTGAGCGGCGCGCCAATTAAAGTGCCACCTTCGCCATGGGTTTTGGCTTCTTTGCGATTAAATGCCACAGGAACGTTGTGGCCTTGTTGTGCTAAACACATGGAAACACCGGTGGCTAATGGAATGCCTTTGTAAGCAGGGCCAAACAGCATGTCAAATTTTATACCGCAATCCAGTATGCGTTCGGCATAACATTGGCTGACCGTTAATAAACTTTGACCGTCATCAAATAAGCCGGCATTGAAAAAATACGGGCTTAATCTGCCCGATTTTAAAGTGAACTCACCAAAACGTAGCACCTGTTTTTGAATGGCTAATTGTAAAAACTGATGTTGGTAGGGCAGCATGTTTTCTCCACTTTATCGGCGCTTTCGGCTAATCTGAGTAAAGTTTATCAGCAGTTGAACAATATGCGTATCATCAGTTTTAATGCCAACGGCATCCGCTCGGCCGCGACTAAGAATTTTTTTGAGTGGTTCCAAACACAAAATGCCGATGTGTTATGTGTTCAGGAAACCAAAGCGCAAGAGCATCAACTGTCCGATAGTGTGTTTCAGCCCAAAGGCTATAATGCGTTTTATCGCGATGCGTCGACCAAAAAAGGTTATTCCGGAGTTGCAATATACGCCAAGAATAAACCGGATGAAATTCGAACCGGCCTTGGTTGGGATGAATTTGATGAAGAAGGCCGTTATATTGAAGCCCGTTTCGGTGATTTAAGTGTGGTGTCTTTGTATTTACCCTCGGGTTCGTCGAAAGAAGAGCGGCAGCAATTCAAATTCAAAGTGATGGATTGGATTCGTCCAAAATTTGCAGAAATGTTAGCCAGCGGCCGTAAGTATGTAGTTTGTGGTGATTGGAATATTGCGCACACGGCCATGGATATCCGTAACGCTAAATCCAACGAGAAAAATTCCGGTTTCCTGCCTGAAGAGCGAGACTGGATGAGCGCGTTGATCGAGCAGGACGGTTGGGTGGATGCATACCGCGCGCTTAAACCGCAAGCTCAGGATTACACCTGGTGGAGTCAGCGTGGCGCTGCGCGCGCCAATAATGTCGGCTGGCGTATCGATTATCAGATTATCAGCCCAAACTTGAAGGCGGCTCTGCGCGATTGTTCGATTGCCGCCGAACCGAAATTTTCCGATCACGCGCCATTTATTGTGGACTATGAATAATGAGTGAGATACAAACCTATAAAGGCTGGCAAGGGATTAAACGTGCCTTTGGTACACCATCTGCAGCTACCATGTTGTTCTTTGGTTTTGGTTGTGGCTTGCCATTTCTGCTTATTGTTGGTGGCACACTGTCCACCTGGTTGCGAGATATTGGGCTTGCGCTCAGTTTGATTGGTTTGCTGAGTTTCGCCAGTTTCTTTTATGTGCTGAAATTCCTTTGGGCGCCGTTGCTCGATCGTTATGCACTGCCATTTTTAGGACGCCGCCGAGGCTGGCTGTTTGCATCACAGTTTTTATTGATGCTTGGCTTGTTGGCCATGGCATATACCAATCCAGCCGAACATCTCTCAACGCTGATTGCGTTTGTTGCCTTAGCAGCTTTTGCCGGTGCAACACAGGATATTCTGGTTGATGCCTATCGTATTGAAATTGTCGATCAACATGGCCAAGGTGCTCTGGCGGCAACTTATACGCTTGGCTATCGAGTGGGCTTGATTCTCGGCGGTGCAATGGCCTTGTATTTTGCTGAACTGTTCGGTTGGCAGACCACTTATACCGTGATGGCCGCGTTGATGTTGTTGCCCCTGATGGCGACACTTTTAGCCCGCGAACCTATTGCGCGCGTGGCTATTCGCAAGGTTAGCCTAGCTGAAGCCTTTATAGAGCCATTCCGCGAATTTTTCAGCCGCAATGGCGTGTTGCTAGCTTTGGCATTTCTGTTGTTTGTGGGTTTGTTTAAATTTCCCGACCAGATGATTGGTGTATTGGCGGGGCCGTTTTATCTTGATTCCGGTTATACCAAAGCCGATATTGCAACAGTTTCTAAACTTTATGGCGTATGGCTTGGCATCGGTGGCGCGTTCCTGGGCGGCGTGTGTGTGGCGGCATTTGATATTCGAAAACTGTTGGCCGTGGCTGCCATAGGTGTGGCGTTATCGAACCTAGCATTTTTATTAATGGCACAGAATCCGTCTGAAATCTGGGCGTTCTTTGCGGCCATCACTGCCGATAATTTGGCGCAAGGGTTCGCTGGCACGGTGTTGGTGGCATTTATGTCGAGCTTAACCAACCAAAACTTTACTGCAACGCAATATGCTTTGCTGGTATCGCTGGCTAATTTGCCGGGTAAATTTGTCGGTGGATTTTCTGGCTATATTGTCGAGCAAAGCAGCTACTCCACATTTTTTCTAATCAGCGCGGTATCGGTTTTCCCGGCGCTGATGCTACTGGCTTGGTTGTGGAAGCATATTGGTCAAAGCAATCAAGCCTGATAAATCGCGCCCAGAATTCGAGCACCTTTTGCGCCAGTAACCGCTACCACATTGCCTGGTTTGCCATCAATGCATTGCTTGGCAAGCCAAGCAAACGCCATTGCTTCCACGTAATCCGGATCTACCCCGAGCGCCTGAGTAGATTGAACGGGGCATGGTAATAAACTCTGCAAATTCTGCATCAATAGAGCGTTGTGTACGCCGCCACCACAGACAAAAACATCGTCTAACGCTACAACTACGCTTGCTAATAACGCATCGGCAATGGTGCGCGCTGTGAATAAGTTCAGCGTTCGTAAAACAGTTTCGGGTGAAAGGTTTAAATTCTGCAAATGCACAGCAAGCCATTCTAAGTTGAACACATCGCGGCCGGTACTTTTCGGTGCCGGTAACCTAAGCCATGGATCTGCCAATAGACGTTCAAGTAAGGTCTGGTCAACTTGGCCAAGCGCTGCTTTTTGGCCGTTATCGTCGTATGAAAGGTGCCATTGTTTTTGACACCAAGCGTCCATTAAGCCATTGCCAGGGCCGGTATCAAACCCGCTTACCGCGCCATCTGCAGCCAGTAAGGTGATATTGGCAATGCCGCCGATATTCACGATTGCACGTGTACTGT
>JAGNUI010000170.1 GCA_017987065.1 Arenimonas sp. | reverse complement strand
AAAAGAGGCATGACCTTCGCTGCTGCTTTGCGTTCTTTTTTGCGGCAAGATCCCGACATTATCATGGTTGGTGAGATTCGCGACCTAGAAACCGCCGAGATTGCCATCAAAGCCGCGCAAACCGGACACTTGGTGCTTTCCACCCTGCACACCAATGATGCCCCACAAACCATTTCACGCTTAATGAATATGGGCATAGCGCCCTACAACATCACATCGTCGGTCACTTTAGTCATCGCTCAGCGCTTAGCTCGACGCTTGCATAGTTGCAAGAAACCGATGAAAATTCCACTGCCTGCTTCCGCTTTATTAAAGGAAGGTTTTAGCCAAGATGAAATAGATCTTGGCATCACCCTTTTCGAACCCGTTGGTTGTGACGAGTGTACCGAGGGCTATAAAGGTCGCCTCGGTATTTATCAAGTGATGCCGATGAATGAAACAATTCAGCAAATAATACTGAGTGGTGGCAATGCACTAGACATTGCTCGCGCTGCGGAGCAATCTGGAGTGCGTGATCTCCGAAAATCTGCCCTTTTAAAAGCGAAGAATGGCTATACCAGCTTGGCTGAAATCAACCGTGTAACCAAGGATTAATTATGGCTGCCACCCGAAATGCCGTTAAAAAAACCACCAATTCAGCGGTCTCCGATAATTTATTTAAACAATTCACCTGGGACGGCCTCGATAAACGTGGCGTAAAAATGAAGGGCGAAGAAACCGCCCGCTCTGAAGCCTCATTGAAAATCGAGTTGCGCAAGCGCGGCATCAGCAACCCAAATGTCAAAGCGGTGGCCAAGCCCTTTTTTGGGTCAGCGGGCAAAACCATATCGCCACAAGATATTGCGGTTTTTTCCAGACAATTAGCCACCATGATGGCCTCGGGTATTCCCATGGTGCAAGCTTTCAGCATTGTGGCTGGCGGACAAAAAAACATTCGCATGCAGAACTTACTCGAAGCGATTGGTAACGATATTGCCAGCGGTACCGCCTTATCCGAGGCGCTTGGCAAACACCCTTTATACTTCGATAAGTTATACCAAAACTTAGTTTATGCCGGTGAAAATGCCGGTGTGCTCGATACCGTTTTAGACACCATCGCCAACTATAAAGAAAATACAGAAGCACTAAAAGGCAAAATCAAAAAAGCGCTGTTTTACCCAGCCGTTGTGATCGCGGTTGCTTTTTTAGTTTCAGCTATTTTGCTAATCTTCGTGGTACCCACCTTCCAATCCTTATTTCAAGGCTTTGGTGCCGATCTGCCGGCATTCACACAGCTGATTATTTCGGCCTCAGACTTTATGATTGCTTGGTGGTGGCTGATTCTCGGTGTTATCGTTGGCGCTATTTTCCTAACGCTTAACGCATTGAAACGCTCCAAGGCATTTGCGGAGTTTGTTGATAGGGCAATGTTGAAATTGCCTATCATCGGGCAAATTATGCACAACTCGGCCATTGCTCGTTTCGCCCGCACACTGGGTGTGACCTTCAAAGCCGGTGTGCCGCTGGTGGAAGCACTAGAAACCGTTGCCGGTGCTTGCGGCAATATTGTCTATGAAACTGCGGTGTTGCGCATTCGTGATGACGTGGCCAGTGGTTATTCGTTAAACGTCTCGATGAAACAAGTGGGTGTGTTTCCGCATATGGTGATGCAAATGGCTGCCATTGGTGAAGAAGCCGGTGCCTTGGATACCATGTTGTTTAAAGTCGCCGATTTTTACGAGCAAGAAGTGAGCAATGCCGTAGATGCCCTTTCCAGCTTGATTGAACCGTTGGTGATGATTGTGATTGGTGGCTTGGTTGGCTCGATGGTGATTGGCATGTATTTACCTATCTTCAAAATGGCCGCTGCTATTTAATGCTGGAATTCTTAACAGAAAATACGGGCATTGCTCTATCGCTGATATTTTTTCTTGGCTTATTAGTTGGCAGTTTTTTAAATGTGGTTATACTTCGCCTGCCACCAAGGCTTGAATGGTCCTGGAGGCAGGAAGCGCGTGAAATTCTAAGCCTGCCTGAAGTGTATGATCTTAAACCGGCGGGGCTCGCTGTTGAACGATCGGCCTGCCCAAAATGCCAACATCAGTTGCGTGCATGGGAAAATATTCCGCTACTGAGTTTTATTTTATTGCGTGGCAAGTGCCGCAGTTGCCAAACCCCCATTTCAATCCAATACCCATTGGTTGAGCTGATTACAGCCATTTTGTTTGCCGTTTGTATTTGGCGCTTCGGTGTAACCTTGCAAGGCTGTCTCGCTTTGTTATTCACCGCAGCATTAGTGGCTCTATCTGGTATTGATTTACGCACGGGCTTGTTGCCTGATCAAATCACCCAACCGCTGCTATGGCTGGGGCTGTTAGCAAGCTTATACACCGTCTTTATTGACCCAGTCTCGGCGATACTTGGTGCCAGTCTTGGTTATTTAAGCCTCTGGGTGGTTACACGCTTGTTTAAGCTCATTACCGGAAAAGAGGGTATGGGGGCTGGAGATTTCAAGCTTTTGGCGGTTATGGGCGCATGGTGCGGTGTTAATGCTATTTTGCCCATCATATTTTTATCCTCTTTAGTTGGCGCTGTTATTGGCGTCATCTGGTTAAAAACCTCGGGCCAACATAAAGATACGCAGATCCCGTTCGGCCAATATTTAGCCATCGCAGGCTGGATTCAATTTATTTCCGGTGCCGATTTCTTTGCGCTCTACATGAACTGGGCCACAGGCGGCTAATGCCTTTCTGTGTGGTGGTCAGTGGTGGTATCGCCTCTGGCAAATCCAGTGTTTGCAGTCTCATTCAAAATAGTGGTATCGAAGTAATTGATGCCGATATGATTGCGCGGGAATTAGTCCAGCCTGGGCAGCCGGCTCTGCAAGACATTGCCCAACAAATAGGCATCCAATTCATCCAAACCGATGGCCATTTAGATCGCGCCTTGTTACGAGAACATGTATTTTCTAATCAGGCGGACAAAATAAGGCTCGAAAACATCTTGCACCCGCGTATTCAGGCGGAGTTATTTCGTCAAAGTCAGCAGGCGAAATCTGCCTATGCGCTCGTGGCTATCCCGTTGTTAAGTCCTGCCATCAGAAATACCAGCTACGCATGGATTAACCGCACCTTGATTGTTGAAGCGCCAGAGGAAATGCAGTTGCAACGAATTATGGCCCGCGATGGCAGCAGTATGGCGCTAGCTAAAGCCATGATTGCTACGCAATTACGTTTTTCTGAGCGATTGCCGATGGCCGATGATGTGCTGATTAATGATGCCAATTTAGCGCAATTACACGAATGGGCAACACGCCTGCACA
>JAGNUI010000039.1 GCA_017987065.1 Arenimonas sp. | reverse complement strand
CGCCATTGGATTAAAGCTAAGGCGATATCAAGCTATTTTTAATTCCAATGCAATACCATGATTGAATAATTCATTGACCTCATTAAGTAAATCAAAACAATATTCACGCCCCGTTTTGGATTCCAACATAGCCATATGCCATTGAGAAATGCATGTTCGCAGTTGAATAGGATCCTGGGCGCGCTGTGTTTTATCCATCAGCTCTCTTGAAAAAATGCCTAGATATTTATCACATGAATCGGCAATGATGAGTTTTATAGCAGATTTTGTTGCTTCATCAAGGGTGATTTCTTGTTGGGGCTCTTGTTGTGCAATTCGTGATATAGCAGAAGCTGGAATCGCAGAAACTTGTTCAACTTTTGCAGAAGGCGGTATCGCAGAAACTTGCTCAACTTTTAATGGCGCAGCGTCGTTGGATTTTTCAATTGTAACGGGCGAAATCAGTTTAGAAACAAAACTATTTATGGCAATCGGATTAATAAGTGGCTTTATTTGCGTTAAGAATTCATCTACAACCGAGACAATTGGCTTATCGTCTTCAATTTGTATGGCCTTATTTTTTGAAAGAAAACCTTTTTTTTCTAGCAAATAGATTTGTTCACCGGCATCTGAGTTGTTTACCAATTCGCGAATTTGTTCAATATTTCTTACGCCGTCAGCAAATAGTAAAATCCTACGCTCCAATAAGCTCAAGCTACGCTTAGATGAGCTTAATTCTGTCTTTGCAAGTTCTGTTTTATGAAGAATCACGTTTAACCGCATATCATTTCAAAGTTAGTCGATTATTTAATATAAATATGACTAATTAATGACAAAATATAAGTATTTCGTATAGTTAGCTAAGATAAATGGGATTGACTTAAATCAACCACTTTTAGCAGCTTTCACACTATAATGAGAATTATTCCCATTTGGATGTGAATTGTGGATTTAAGTCAATTAACCAAAGGTTCTACCGCGCAAGTGCTCGGTGTGCAAAGCCTTGATCCTGACGATGCGATTGCGCAACGCTTGTTGGATTTGGGTTTTGTGGCTGGCGAGCTTGTTAAATGCATCAGCTTAGCGCCGTTTGGTGGCGATCCATTACTCGTTCAAATTGGCTACACGCGCTTTGCACTGCGTAAAGTGGAAGCAGCTCGTGTGCAAGTTGAGGATGTAGCTTGAAGACCTTGCATATTGCCTTAGTGGGTAATCCAAATTGCGGTAAAACCGCCTTGTTCAATTTATTGACCGGTAGCCGACAGAAAGTGGCCAACTATTCCGGTGTTACGGTTGAACGCAAAGAAGGGCAGTTTGTTGATGCAGATCGTATCGTTAAAGTACTCGACTTGCCGGGTGCGTATAGCTTAAACGCCACCAGCCCAGATGAACTGATTACCCGCAATATTTGCATGGGCACCCATGATTACGGCTTCCATCCGGATGTCTTGGTGTGCGTGGTGGATGCCACGAATCTGCGCTTGCATTTGCGCTTCGTGCTCGAGATAAAAGCATTGGGCAAACCGCTTATCGTTGCTTTGAACATGATGGATGCGGCTAAAAAACGCGGCATTGAAATTGATTTAGTTGAGTTAGAACAAAGTCTGGGCGTACCCGTGTTACCAACCATCGCGGTCGCTTCGCATGGCGCGGATATTTTAAAGAAATACCTAGCCGAACATAGCGTGCCATTACCGGCTATTGAGCCTCAGCAAAATGTGTCAGATAGTCATGTGCAAGTTCGGCAGATCTTGCAGAAATCGGTCAGTATGCCAAGCGCCACGGCAGCTTTTGATGACCGATTAGATCGTATCTTGTTGCATCCTGTTTTTGGACTTGTGGTGCTGGGCCTCGTTTTGTTTTTCATGTTTCAGGCCGTGTATGCGTGGGCCGCGCCATTTCAAGATGGCATTTCCGCATCGGTGCAATGGTTATCAACTATTACGGGGCAATTATTGCCTCAAGGTATTTTGCTTAGCTTATTGCAAGATGGTATTTTCGCAGGGCTTGGCACAGTCCTTGAATTTTTACCGCAAATTCTGATTTTGTTTGCCTTTATCTTGGCTTTGGAAGAAACCGGCTATTTGCCGCGCGCCGCTTTTTTGTTGGATCGAGTGATGTTCGCCTCCGGATTAACCGGTCGCTCGTTCATTCCCTTGCTGTCAAGCTATGCCTGCGCCATTCCAGGCATTATGGCGACACGCTCCATCCAAGATCCGCGTGATCGTTTAGCCACCATTATGGTAGCGCCTCTCACCACCTGTTCAGCCAGATTGCCCGTTTACACCTTGCTAATTGGCGCCTTTATCCCCCAACAAAAAGTATTTGGTTTGTTCAATATGCAAGGCTTGGTGTTGTTTGGCTTGTACTTGTTCGGTATCGTCAGTGTATTCGGTGTGGCATGGGTGATGAAAAAGTTTAATCGGCAGAAAACCGATCATGCCTTATTGCTTGAATTACCCTCGTATCGCTTGCCGAATTTGCGTGACTTGGCCATTGGTTTATGGGATCGAACCCGTATTTTTTTACGTCGTGTTGGCGGTATCATTCTCACGCTCACCATTTTTTTATGGTTCTTATCGAGCTTCCCCGGGCCACCTGATGACGCTGTATTGCCAGCTATTGAATACAGTTTTGCTGGTCGTATTGGGCATTTCTTGGCGCCGTTATTCGCACCGATTGGCTTTAATTGGCAAATTGTATTAGCGTTGATTCCCGGCATGGCTGCACGCGAAGTTGCTGTATCAGGCTTGGCAACGGTGTACGCACTTTCCGCGCAAGGCGACACCGTTGCTCAGCTCAGTGACATACTCGCATCGCAATGGAGTTTGGCCACGGCTTTGTCGGTTTTAACGTGGTATGTGTTCGCGCCACAATGCATTTCAACCATCGCCACCATCAAACGCGAAACCAATTCCTGGAAATACACCAGTTACGCGGTGGTGTATTTATTCGGCTTGGCGTATTTCTTCGCATTTCTGGTCTATCAATTGGCGTTTGCATTGCAATGATTACGCATTGGCAAGAGCTTCTTGTTGCTCTGGTCATACTTTGGTGTGTATGGCGATTCTTGCGTAAATATATGCCGAATTGGTCGTGGCAAACACAGGCAAAAGTAAGTTATTTTTTTGAAACTAAAAATGCCCATTGGCTGAAGCTTTTGGGTCAAAAATTAAGGCCGGCTATTTCAATACCACAAGGCTGTAACACGCATTGCAGCAAATGCAATAGCTGCTCTTAATTACATCCTAAACACGCCAACATTTCCGCGTTCGATAGGTGCATTCAAAGAGGCTGAAATAGCCAAAGCCAGAACTCGGCGCGTTTCCATTGGATCAATCACGCCATCGTCCCATAAACGGCTACTGGCATAATAAGGATGGCCTTGCTTTTCATATTGTTCACGAATTGGTGTCTTGAATTCATTTTCCTGTTCGGTGCTCCATTGGCCACCTTTGAGTTCGATGCTGTCGCGCTTAACCGTGGCTAAAACAGAAGCGGCTTGTTCACCACCCATCACCGAAATACGGGCGTTTGGCCAAGACCATAAAAAGCGTGCGCCATAAGCTCGGCCACACATGGCGTAATTGCCGGCTCCAAAGCTACCACCAATCAATACAGTAAATTTAGGCACGTGCGAACAAGCCACGGCAGTCACCATTTTGGCGCCATCTTTGGCAATGCCAGCATGTTCGTATTTCTTGCCGACCATAAAGCCGGTGATATTCTGTAAAAATACCAGCGGTATATTACGTTGATTACACAGCTCGATAAAATGCGCACCTTTGAGTGCGCTTTCTGGGAATAAAATACCGTTATTGGCAATAATGCCAACAGGAAATCCATGGATATGCGCAAAACCGGTAACCAGCGTTTTACCATAACGTGCTTTGAATTCTTGAAACTCTGACTCATCAACCAATCGAGCGATAATTTCACGCACATCGAATGGGCGGCGGCTATCCACAGGAATGATGCCATACAACTCGTCAGCACTGTATGCGGGAGCTTTCGGTGCTTGCATCGCTAACTGCTGTGTTTTCTTGCGATTTAAGTTTTTTACGATTGAGCGAGCAATTTGCAAGGCATGCTCATCGTTTTCTGCAAAATGATCAGCAACGCCTGAAATTGCCGTATGTACCTCAGCGCCTCCTAAGGATTCGGCATCAACAATTTCACCGGTGGCTGCTTTAACTAACGGCGGGCCGCCAAGGAAAATGGTGCCTTGTTCACGCACAATAATACTTTCATCGCACATAGCAGGCACATAAGCACCACCAGCCGTACACGAGCCCATAACCACCGCAATCTGCGGGATATTCAGGGCGCTCATGCGTGCTTGGTTGTAAAAAATACGACCAAAATGTTCTTTATCGGGGAATACTTCATCTTGTAATGGCAGAAATGCACCGCCTGAATCCACTAAATAAATGCAGGGCAAATGATTTTCTAAGGCAATCTCTTGGGCGCGCAGGTGCTTTTTAACCGTCAACGGAAAGTAAGTGCCACCTTTAACCGTGGCGTCGTTGGCAACAATCATTACTTCAAGGCCTTGCACGCAACCAATTCCGGTGATGATGCCAGCACAAGGTGCTTGATTATCATATTGCCCATCGGCAGCAAGGGCAGATAATTCCATGAACGGACTGCCAGCATCTAAAAGAGCATCTATACGCTCTCGAGGCAGTAATTTTCCGCGGGCCGTGTGTTTTGCACGCGTTTCAATGCCACCACCTAAATAGACTTGATCGAGTTTTTGATGCAATGCATCAACGTAAACTTGCATTGAAGCTGCATTATTTGCAAACTCTTCAGACTTGCAATCAATCCCACTGGATAGTTTAGGCATGGCAAATAAAACTCAATAGTGACAATGTATATAGTTTAGCTAAAAAAAAACCGCCGTTACCGGCGGTTTTCTTAAATAATCGCAAAAGCGAATATTATTGTTTTACTTCTTCTGCAGGAGCGGCAGCAGCGTCAGCAGCTGGAGCAGCAGCGTCAGCAGCAGGAGCAGCAGCGTCAGCAGCAGGTGCCATTGGATCAGCAGCAACAGCAGCGTCAGCAGCAACAGTTGCGTCAGCAGCGGCGTCTACAGCAACTTCAGCAGCAGCAGTTGCGTCAGCAGCGGCGTCAACTGCAACTTCAGCAGTTGCTTCAGCAGCAGGAGCAGCTTC
Organism: Arenimonas sp.; assembly: GCA_017987065.1. Lineage (GTDB taxonomy): Bacteria > Pseudomonadota > Gammaproteobacteria > Xanthomonadales > Xanthomonadaceae > Arenimonas. The sequence goes on along the minus strand of JAGNUI010000039.1, from coordinate 5,586 downwards.
TTCAGCTTTTGAGCAAGCAGTTAAAGCCAAAGCGAAAGACATAGCGATAAGAATTTTGTTCAATGACATGGGTATTTCCTCGTTTCAATATTGAATTTTTAATTTAATACGTGCGTTATCACGCACGTAGCGACATAATGACACTTTCTAGGGAATAGTCAAGCAATTGTGATAAATAAGTAAATATTTCGTTCATTTATAGCTAGTTAAACTAATTCAATAGCAATGGCAGTGGCCTCTCCACCGCCAATACAAAGGCTTGCAACACCTTTACGCAAACCGCGAGCTTGTAGTGCATAGATTAAGGTTACTAAAATTCTAGCACCAGAAGCGCCAATTGGATGACCTAATGCGCAAGCTCCACCGTTCACATTGACCTTTTCATGCGGTATGCCGAGCTCATGAATGGGGGCCATAGCAACCGTGGCAAATGCTTCATTAATCTCAAATAGGTCCACATCTTCAGTTTTCCAGCCGGCTTTCGCCAAAACCGACAAAATGGCGCCAATAGGAGCAGTGGTAAACCATTCTGGAGCCTGTGAGAAACTTGCTTGTGCAACGATTCGAGCTAAAGGAGTTAGCTGATGACTAACAGCAAATTCATTACTGGCAAGCACTAAAGCCGCTGCACCATCATTAATGCTAGAGGAAGTCGCTGCGGTAATAGTGCCGTCTTTTTTAAATGACGCGCGCAAACTTGGGATTTTGTTGGTATCACATCGACCAGGTTGTTCATCTTGAGCCACCAAGACCTCGCCTTTGCGTGTGCTAACGCTCACCGGTACAATTTCAGCATCGAAGGCGCCGCTGGTTTGAGCATGTAAGGCGCGCTGCACGGATTTAATGGCAAAATCATCTTGTTGTTCTCGGCTAAATCCGTATTTCTCAACACATAATTCGCCAAAAACGCCCATCGATTGCTTGTCGTAGGGGTTGGTTAAGCCATCCCAAGCCATGTGGTCGAGCATTTCAGCACTGCCATAACGGGTGCCAGTTCGCGAACCCATAAGTAAATGCGGCGCATTGGTCATCGATTCCATACCGCCAGCCACAACTACTTCAGCGGAGCCCGCTTTAATGAGATCGCTAGCAAACATCACCGCTTTCATGCCTGAGCCGCAGACCTTATTAATGGTGGTTGCGCCCGCACTGGCAGGAACACCAGCGCCTAATGCGGCTTGACGTGCCGGGGCTTGCCCTAAACCCGCTGGCAACACGCAGCCCATAATAACTTCATCAATGCTTTCGGGCTTAACCCCCGATTGATCCATGGCCGCTTTAATGGCGGTTGCACCCAAATGCGTAGCTGCAACGCCTGTAAATTGCCCTAATAGGGCGCCAAGAGCTGTGCGCTTTGCACCTAAAATAACGATGGAGTTCATATATATTCCTAATGTTTGTAGAAAGTGTTCAAAAAATTAACTATTAAAAAGTTCTCGACCAATTAACATACGGCGAATTTCATTGGTACCGGCACCAATGCAATACAATTTGGAATCGCGTAGCAAGCGCCCAGTAGCATATTCATTAATATAGCCGTTGCCTCCTAAAGCCTGCATGGCTTCAAGCGCCACTTTTACCGCAGATTCGCTGGCGTGCAAGATACAGCTGGCGGCGTCGACTCGTGAACGTATGCCACGATCGTAGGCTTGTGCCACTTGATAGGCAAATGCCCGCGACGATTGCAATGCGCAATACATATCAGCGACTTTGCCTTGCATCAGTTCGAAACTGCCAATGGCTTGATTGAATTGTTTTCGTTCACGGATATAGGGCAGGGTGAGATCTAGGGCTGCTTGCATTAAACCAATGGGCCCGCCAGAAAGCACTAAGCGCTCTGTATTTAAACCAGACATCAGCACCTTAACGCCTTGATTGACTTCGCCGAGGACATTTTCTAGCGGTATTTGGCAGTTTTCAAATACTAATTCGCAGGTATTGGAGCCGCGCATGCCGAATTTATCGAGTTTTTGCGCGGTACTAAAGCCAATAAAATCGCGTTCAATAATAAACGCCGTCATGCCATGATGTTCTTTGCAAGGCTCAGCCGTACGCATGTAAACCACCAATACGCTGGCTTCTGGGCCATTGGTGATCCACATTTTGTTGCCGTTAGCAATCCATTTGCCGTCACGCAATACTGCTTTACAAGACATGGAGCCAACCACATCGGAGCCTGCACCCGGCTCGCTCATGGCTAAAGCGCCAACCCATTCACCACTGCAAAGTTTAGGTAGGTATTTTTGTTTTTGGGTTTCATTGCCATTCAAAAAAAGATTTTGAACGCATAGGTTTGAGTGCGCACCGTAACTTAAACCGATGGAGCCAGAGGCGCGTGAAATTTCTTCCATGGCAATTAAATGCGCAAGATAACCTAACTCTGAGCCACCGTATTGACTAGAAACGGTTATGCCAAGCAATCCTAATTCGCCCATTTTTTGCCACAAATCTGAGGGGAATAGATTATCGTGATCGACTTGCGCGGCACGTGGCGAAATTTCAGCGTCGCAAAAACGACGAATGCTATCGCGGAGGGAATCTAATTCTTCGTCAATTTGAATTAAGGACATTTGTGTAAGCTCTTAAAAGGTGAAATCCGCCTTCAAGAGGCGGATTAAAATATTAACCAGTGCGACGACCCTGAAAACGTGGCGCATCTTTCCCTAAATGCGGCAATCGTAGTTTGCCAATGGCGTTAATGCGCTCTTCGGCCATGCGATCAGCAGCTAAATATGTTGGAATGCTGTCGCGCTTGCTAATTTCAAAAATGCGTCCAAGATTGAAATAAATGGTGCGTAACATACGCATCGCGCGTTCACGATTATAGCCATCAATTTCTAGAGATACATTCATCAAGCCGCCGGCATTCACCGCATAATCTGGTGCATATAAGATGCCGCGCTTTTGCACTTCATCGCCAATCTCGTTGTTGGCGAGTTGATTGTTTGCCGCGCCACAAATAATTTTACACTTCAGTCGTTCCAGCGTTTTTTCATTAACCGTTCCGCCCAATGCACAAGGCGAATAAATATTGGCATCCACATCGTAAATTTCATCAGAGGAAACCGCTTCTGCGCCGTAATCATCAACGGCGCGCTGCACGAGCTCTTGATTGATATCAGTCACAAATACTTTAGCGCCACGCTCGCTCAGTAATTTTACAAACTCCATGCCAACATGGCCAACGCCTTGAACGGCGTAGCGGTGTTTGCCAACATCTTCGTCGCCATATTGCACTTGCAATGCCGCCATCAATCCTTGCATGGTGCCATAAGCAGTAAATGGTGATGGATCGCCTGAACCACCATGTACTTGATGCACGCCGGTGACAAACTCGGTTTCGCGATACACATATTCCATATCATTAACATCAATGCCAACATCTTCCGCTGTGATGTAGCGGCCATTAAGCGAGTTTACAAAGCGGCCAAAAGCACGGAATAACGCTTCTGATTTATCTTTGTTTGGATCGCCAATAATCACGGCTTTGCCGCCACCTAAATTGAGTCCTGAAACGGCTGCTTTATAAGTCATGCCGCGTGATAAACGTAAGACATCGCTGAGTGCATCTTGCTCTGTGGCATAAGGCCACATCCGCAGGCCGCCTAAGGCTGGCCCAAGCACCGAATTATGGATGGCAATAATCGCTTTTAAGCCGGCGTCTTTATTTTGACAAAATACAACTTCTTCATGATTGGTTTTACTGATGCTTTCAAAAATCATAATCGTTCTCCAGTAATTCGATGCGCATAACGCGGCTAATGGTGCGCGTAGTATAAAACAAATAAGAACTCGGTATTTATCTGTTTAATAGCTAAATTCAATTCAGCAAATAGTGCGCCAACACGAAAACTAGCTTGTTATTTTCGAATCAAAAATGATTGTGTTTTTTCAATCATTAACAAAATCATTAGTTACCTATCAGTTGATTTAAAAAAGTGATGGTTTGCTAATATAAAATGCCTGATTATGCGCTTATGACAGATTTCTTAAGGGTTGCTTGTTTTCAATACGCATGAGTATTGCGTTTATAAAAGACCAATCGTTTGCATCACTATGAATTATCGTGTGTCAGAGTACAATTGACAGTCCATGCTCATTAAAAGTTAATGCACTCACCATGACCTTACATCAGCCATTGCCATTAAATCAGCTTGCATTGCCACCCTTGCGTTTTGTGACTGCCGCCAGTTTATTTGATGGCCATGATGCGGCCATTAATATTATGCGTCGCCTAATTCAAGCGCAAGGCGCTGAGGTTATTCATTTAGGACACAATCGTTCGGTTGATGATGTGGTTCGAGCGGCACTGCAAGAAGATGCCGATGGAATTGCCTTGTCGAGTTATCAAGGCGGCCATGTTGAATACTTTAAGTACATTATCGATCAACTGAAAGCCAACGGTGCTTCGCATATTCGCGTATTTGGCGGTGGCGGTGGCACCATCACGCCTGATGAAATCGCTGAGCTCGAAGCCTATGGCGTTGAGCGAATTTATCATCCGAATGATGGCATGCAAATGGGCTTGGTGGCGATGATCGAAGACTTGGTGCAACGCACAGCCAAGCATCGCAAGCCAGTGGCGAAGCCCGAACAAGAATACGCACAAAATGATGTGGCTTTTGGCAAATTATTAAGCGCATTGGAGCAAGAACAATTTTCCGAATCTGAGCTCGCGCTATTGCGCAAGCAATGGCAGCTGGCCGGTGCAAAAACACCCGTCATTGGTTTAACTGGAACCGGCGGTGCGGGTAAAAGCTCGGTGACCGATGAATTATTGAATCGGTTTTTACAACATTTTCCAGCTATGCGTATTGCGGTGATTTCGGTTGATCCAACTCGTCGTCGTAGCGGTGGCGCCTTGCTTGGCGATCGTATTCGGATGAACAGCTTGCGCTCAGCACAAATTTATATGCGCTCGATGGCAACGCGCCGTCAGCATATGGCCACCAATGTGGTTCTGAAAGATTGCATTGCATTTTTGAAAGCACAAGAATTTGATTTAGTGATTGTTGAAACCGCCGGTATTGGCCAGAGCGATTCTGAGATTGTCGATTTAGTCGATTTTCCGGTCTATGTGATGACCTCCGACTTCGGCGCGCCGAGCCAGTTGGAAAAAATCGACATGCTCGACTATGCCGAATTGGTGGTGCTTAATAAATACGACCGACGTGGCGCGGAAGATGCCCTGCGTGACGTACGCAAGCAATGGAAACGTAATCGTGTGGCATTCCAGATGAAAGACGAAGACATTCCGGTTTATCCAACCATCGCTTCGCAATTCAACGACCCAGGTGTGAGCTGGATGTTCGTTAATTTATGCCGTTTAGTGAAAGCTAAGCTAGCGCCTCAAGCACTGCATTGCGATTGGCAGCCGCAAGTTAACAGCAGCTTGAAAGAACCACGCGCCACCATTCTCATACCAGGCAGTCGCACGCGTTATTTGTCGGAAATTTCTGAACAAGGCCGAGCCATCAATCGTTCTATTGAGCAACAGGCCACGCAAGCTGATTTGGCACAATCGTATTGGCAAGCATTGCAAGCCATTGGCGATGTGGCCTTGCCGGCGGCGTTGGCGTTGTATGA
>JAGNUI010000169.1 GCA_017987065.1 Arenimonas sp. | reverse complement strand
GTTTGCGCGCCGGTTTGTGAATCGCGTGGCACGGAAATAGCCCACTGGTTATTGATAATGCACAACACAAAAGGTAATTGAAAAGCGCCGGCAACATTTATCGCGGCATTGGTATCGGTTTTTGATGAGCCACCATCGCCCACACACGCTACGCCAACGCGCGGTTCATTGCGTAACTTAAAAGCCAGCGCCGCGCCGGCCGCATGCAGGCACTGTGTGCCAATGGGCACGCACCAGGCGAAATCATGCGCTGGGCCGGAAAAATCACTGCCGCGTTCATCGCCACCCCAATACAATAAAATTTCTCGCGGCTTTACCCCGCGCACAATTTGCGCGCCATATTCGCGATAACTGGGCGCTAATACATCGTCCGTTTGCATGCCACTGCCAATACCCACGTGTGAGGCTTCATGTCCAAGGCTGGAGGCATAAGTGCCGAGCTTGCCTGTGCGTTGTAAGGCAATGGCTTTGGTATCAAAGGCTCGCACTTTGACCATGTCTTGATACAGGCCTAACAATTGATCTTTATCGCGGGCAAAATCGGGCAAATCGGGATTCTGCAAAACGCCATCGGCATCAATGTATTGCAGGTAGTCAATTTCAAAACGTACACCCTTTTCCATTCGTCCTCCCAGACACTATGGTGAGTTTGTCGCTGCTTCTGAAATAGTGTAGCTGATAAGCTAAACTGCTAAGGTTAACAATTTGTGAGTGTACTATGGAAAACGTCCCCAATCAGCGGCCACTGGAAGCTACTATCACCACTGATTTCAAGGAACGCATGAGCTATGGCGGGTATTTGCGCTTAGACAAGCTATTGGATGCCCAACATCCGCTTTCCGCGCCTGTGGTGCACGACGAGATGCTTTTCATTATCCAGCATCAAACCTCAGAGTTGTGGATGAAGTTGGTGATTCACGAACTGACGGCTGCCATGGCGTTTTTGCGTCAAGACGATTTAGGTCCGTGTCAGAAAATGTTGGCACGCATCAAACACATTCAAAAACAATTGACCGAACAGTGGTCTGTGCTTGAAACCTTAACACCCAGCGACTATATGAAATTCCGCGATGTATTAGGTTCTTCGTCCGGCTTTCAGTCGCAGCAATATCGTGAAATTGAATTTTTACTGGGCAATAAAAATGCTCATTACGTGAAAATGTTTGATTACGATGAAAATCTGCAACGGCATTTAGAGACTGTATTAAATGCGCCGAGTTTGTACGACGAATTCTTGCGGCACTTAGCACGCAAAGGGCATGCCATACCGGCACAGTGTTTGAATCACGATTGGTCGCAGCCTTATCAAAGCAATGAACAGGTGGTGCTGGTATTTGAAAAAATTTATGAGAACACCGAAGCCAATTGGGATGCGTATCATTTCTGCGAACAGCTCGTGGATATTGAAGTGAATTTTCAACAGTGGCGTTTTAGGCACTTAAAAACCGTCGAGCGCATCATTGGTTATAAGCCAGGCACCGGTGGCAGCTCTGGGGTGGCATTCTTGAAAAAAGCGCTTGATCTGAGCTTTTTCCCAGAATTGTTCGAAGTTCGAACCCGCATTGGTTAATTAATAGGCAATAATCAAGTGCTTATAAATTAAATAGCCAGAAATGCTGTCAAACGCAACATATTTATTTATGATTAACCACGTGTTTAAAACTACATAAATGGGAGAGGCCGCATGAGCGGAGCTGTTGAGTCGGAAATTACAGAATACACACCACCTGTATTTGATCAGGTATTAGGACATCCAAAGCCACTTTGGATGTTGTTCATGGCCGAATTTTGGGAGCGCTTTGCGTTCTACGGCATTCGTTGGGCTATGGTGCTTTACATCGTTGCGCAATTTCACGGCGGTACTGGTGAAGGTGAAAGGCCTGCCAGTGAATTGTATGGTGCGTACCTTGCATTAGTTTATGCGGGTGCTATTTTCGGTGGCTATGTGGCCGATAAACTGATTGGCTTTCAGCGCTCAATTTTAACCGGCGCGGTAATCATGGCCATTGGTTTATTCTTGATTGCGGTGCCTAATGAGCAGATTTTCAAACTCGGTCTTGCAACCATTATTGTGGGTAACGGTTTGTTTAAGCCGATTATCTCCACCATGGTCGGTAAATTGTATGCAACCAGCGATCAGCGCCGCGATTCTGGCTTCACCATTTTTTATATGGGCATTAATATTGGCGCGATGATTGCACCGGTGATAACGCAAATCTTAGCGCAACGTTATTTTGGCACCACCGATACGCCAGCTTATAAAGTTGTATTTATTACCGCCGGCATTGGCATGGTTATTAGCTTGTTCTGGTTTTGGATGGGTCGCAGTCAATTAAAAGGCATTGGTGCAGCAGAACCAGGCAGCGGCATTAGCCGTGTGCTGGGTGTAGTTGCAGTGGGTGCTTTGGTCGGTATTCCGCTGTTTTATTTCTTACTGACCATCAACGCCATCTATTTGCAATATCTGTTGATGGGCTTAATCGTTATTCCAGCAGTCATGTTGTTGCGGGAAAGTATTCAAGAAGGAACGGTAGCGCGCGATAAAGTACTAGCCATGCTATCCATATTTTTCTTCAATGTGTTGTTTTGGATGTTCTTCGAGCAAGCGGGTAGTTCGTTCAACTTCTTGGCTGAAAAAATCGTTGATCGAAATTTGAGTGGCTGGGAATTTCCTGTTGCTTGGTTTCAATCAGTCAACTCAGTAGCCATTATTACCTTGGCACCATTGATGGCATGGATGTGGGTGCGTATGGGTAAATCCAACCCTTCGATTCCGCGCAAATTTGGCTTGGGTCTCATTTTTAACGGCTTGGCTTTCTTCTTGTTGATGTACTCGTTGAAGAATTTAGTCGATCCAGTGACGATGATGATTCCTTTCTGGACTTTGTTTGCGGTCTATGTCATTCAATCTGTTGGCGGGCTCTGTTTGTCGCCGATTGGCTTGTCAATGACCACCAAGCTCGCGCCGAGTAAATTGGGTGGTTTGGCGATGGGTTGCTGGTTCCTCTCGATTGCTATTGGCAATAATCTGGCCGGTATTTTTGCCGGCTCGGTGAGTGGTGAAGGCGGCATGACTGCGGAATCAGCGCTTAGTGGTTACACCTTTGGGTTCTATGCCCTAGTGGGTGCTGGTATCTTGTTGTTCTTGATTGCACCGCTGATTCAGAAATTAATGCATGGTGTGAAGTAATCTTCTGATATCGTACCAAACAAAAAGCGACCTTCGGGTCGCTATTTTTTTGCATTCATTTCAAGCTTCCTCACAAACGTTTTTTCAACGCCTGTTCACGCTCCGCATAGCGA
>JAGNUI010000038.1 GCA_017987065.1 Arenimonas sp. | reverse complement strand
TAACAAAAACACCGGCAACTCATTCAATACCCGTAAAGTAAACGGTTTTGGCAATGGCGTACCCGTTTGGGTTTTCTGTAAGCGCTTATAGCTCCAAATATAATAAGCAAATAATAGGGCAACCAACCCAAGCTTAGCGTGCAACCAAGGTCCGAAACCAGAAAAATGAATCAACCCAACACCGCAAAGCAGTGCCAACGCAAACATAATGTGCCCGAATTTATACAAACGACTGGCCATTAACATTAAACGAGCATGCACATCCGCCTGCCCCGGTGATTCGGCGTAATTAATCATTAAGCGCGGTAAATAAAACACCGCCGCAACCCATGCCATCACAAATAATAAATGCGCGGACTTTAAAATAAAATAAACAGACATCAAGACACTCCAAAACAAAGATAAATGCTTGTTCAAGCAAGGATTAGCGGATAGGAGTACACTATACAACCTTTATAGGCCAACACGCCTAAGCCTTTGAGCTAAATTCTTATGAGCAATAAAACGACCGATAACGACGCCAGCACTTTCAGTGATTTGGGCTTGTCTGATTCCATACTAAAAACCCTGAGCAGTTTGGGTTATGAAACACCCTCCCCGATTCAAGCGGCGATGATTCCGCACATTATGGCTGGCCGTGATGTGCTCGGCCAAGCGCAAACCGGCACCGGTAAAACCGCCGCTTTTGCCCTGCCTTTACTGCAAAAAATTGATTTGAAAGCCACTAAACCACAAGTCTTAGTGCTCGCTCCCACTCGCGAACTGGCTATTCAAGTGGCCGAAGCCTTTCAAAAATATGCAGAGCATTTGCCAAACTTTCATGTATTGCCTATTTACGGCGGCCAAAGTTATGGCCCGCAACTTTCGGCTTTGCGCCGTGGCGTGCAAGTCATTGTTGGTACCCCTGGTCGCGTCATTGATCACTTAGAAAAAAATTCTTTGGATTTATCGCAACTAAAAACCCTGGTGCTCGATGAAGCCGATGAAATGTTGCGCATGGGCTTTATTGATGATGTTGAAACCATCATCAAGAAATCGCCAGAGACCCGTCAAGTGGCGCTTTTCTCAGCCACCATGCCTTCGGCTATTAAGCGCATCGCCCAAAAATATTTAAAAAATGCCATTGAAGTGCAAATTGAATCCAAAACCCGCACCGCCGACAACATTCGTCAGCGTTTCTGGCAGGTTTCTGGTCTGCATAAATTGGATGCCTTGACCCGTATTTTAGAAGTTGAACCGTTTGATGCCATGATTGTGTTTGCACGCACTAAATTGGCCACTGATGAATTAGCACAAAAATTAAAAGCACGCGGTTTTTCTGCGGCGGCTATTAATGGCGATATCAATCAGCAACAACGTGAACGCACTATCGGCCAATTAAAAGATGGCGGTATTGATATTTTGGTTGCCACCGACGTGGCTGCGCGCGGCTTGGACGTTGATCGTATTAGCCATGTGGTGAACTACGACGTGCCTTACGACACCGAAAGCTATGTGCATCGCATTGGCCGTACTGGCCGTGCTGGCCGCAGCGGTGAGGCTATTTTGTTCTTGGCCCCGCGCGAACGTAATATGCTTCGCTCCATTGAACGCGCCACCAATCAGCCGATTGAACAGATGGAACTGCCAAGCGTCGCCACCATCAACGATGTGCGAATTGGTAAATTCAAGCAGCAAATTACCGACACCTTAGCATCTGGCGATTTAAAACTATTCCGCCAATTGGTTGAAGATTACGAACAAGCCTTGAATGTACCGGCCATTGAAATTGCAGCGGCGCTTGCCAAAATGGCGCGTGGCAATGTGCCATTACTGCTGGATGTCAACAAACGCGAAGAACGCGCTCCAAAAGAATTTGAAGCACGCGACTCACGCGAAAAACGCCCTTCACGTGAGCGTGAATCGCGCCCTGATCGTGAACCACGTGAATCGCGTTCGCATGATCGCGAGCGTCCTGCGCGTGAAAGTAAAGTACGCACACCACGCGATGCTGAAGTTGGCATGGATACCTATCGCATTGAAGTGGGTTTTGAACACGGCGTGAAGCCAAGCAATATTGTTGGCGCCATCGCCAATGAAGCCGGTTTAGATTCCAAGCACATGGGTCGGATTGAAATTTTTGACGACTATGCTTTGGTCGATTTGCCAGAAGGCATGCCGAAAGATGTATTAACTCATCTGAAAACGGTTTGGTGTGCAGGCCAGCAATTACGCATTACCAAAGATGGCTCAACGCCTGATAATGGCCCAAAAAAGCCACGTCCACCGCGTCGCCCGGACACCCGCGTGAAGCCCGACACTGAAAGCAAAAAGAAGCGTAGCAACGAATCTTTTTTTGAATTCCGCCAAGGCAAAAAGAAGCCTGCTCGGGATTAATTCACAATGACTAGCAACCGCCATGCAGATGTGTTGATCATCGGTGGCGGTGCTGCAGGTTTAATGTGTGCCAGCACCGCTGGCTATCGCGGAAAGAAAGTGATTGTGCTGGAAGGCAGTAATCGTTGCGGTAAAAAAATATTAATGTCCGGCGGTGGTCGCTGTAATTTCACCAACACCGGCACCAGCCCGAAAAACTTCCTTTCGCAAAATCCGCATTTTTGCAAATCCGCTCTGGCCCGCTATAGCCCGAATGATTTTATCGAGTTGGTGCAGCGGCATAACATTGCTTATCACGAAAAAGAGCTGGGGCAATTATTCTGCGATGATTCATCAAAGCAAATTGTCAAAATGCTATTGGATGAATGCCAATGGGCTGGCGTTGAAATCATTACTGATTGCCAGATTGAATCCGTTGAGCGTTCCGATTGCTTTGTGGTTCGAAGCAACCACGGCCTCATTTTTGCTGAAAAACTCGTTATTGCTAGCGGTGGCTTATCCATTCCAAGCATGGGCGCTTCCGGTTTTGGTTATGATATTGCCAAACAATTCGGGCATAGCATTTTGGCTACACGTGCAGGACTCGTGCCATTCACCTTAAGCGGCAAGCCGCTAGAACAATATGCAGGATTAGCAGGCCTGTCGTTGCCAGTAAAAATTAAATTGCCCTCGATTGAATTTTCTAATGCCATGCTGTTTACGCATCGCGGATTAAGTGGCCCCGCTATTTTACAAGCATCGTCGTATTGGCAATTAGGCCAACCGATTGAAATTAATTTATTGCCCGAACTAAATGCTGGCGAGCATTTCATAACCCTGCAACAGCAAGGCCATAAGGCTGAATTAAAAACGGTGCTCTCGGAGTTATTACCAAAACGCTTGGCGCAATTGCTGTGCACAGATTTTTTCAACAACAAAGCAATCAATCAATATAAGCACAGCGAACTCAAAGATATTGCCTATGCATTACAACATTGGACACTAACACCGAGTGGCACGGAAGGCTACCGCACTGCTGAGGTGACTCTGGGTGGCGTAGATACTGACGAAATTTCTTCGAGCACATTTGAATCCAAACTCTGCCCTAATTTGTATTTCATTGGCGAAGTGCTCGATGTTACCGGCCATTTAGGCGGCTACAATTTCCAATGGGCATGGGCTTGTGCTACTGCCGCAGGGCAAGCCGTTTAAGTTAAGTTTGGCAAGAACGTGCTTTCGTTCTATTATCAATAAACTTATTCATTAGGATTATCTATGCAAAGCGCGGCTTTTATTACACTATTAAACGTTTTAGTTTTATTTATGGCTATGGGCATGGTTGGCCGTGCTCGAGGCAAATACGGTATTAAAGCGCCTGCCACTTCGGGCCATGAAAGTTTCGAGTGCGCACATCGGGCCCATATGAACACAGTAGAACAAACCGTGATGTTCCTGCCGGTACTTTGGATTGCATCATTAAACGGTTATGAAGTCTGGGCACATTATCTTGGCGCGGCATGGATTATTGGCCGAATTTGGTATGTACTGGGTTATAACAAAGCTGCATCAGCTCGCAGTGGCGGTTTCTTAATTAGCTTTTTAGCATTCTTAGGCTTATTTTTATTGAGCGCTCTCGGTCTTTATCAAAATATGCATTGAATCTTCAGTGATTAAAATAATGTAGGGACGGGTTCCAAACCCGTCCCTTTTTTATCTCCCGAATTCTGGTTGGGTTATCCCAAATTCTGGTCGGGTTTAGAACCCGCCACTACACCATGCGAATCAATCCGAGCTCGCCTCAACCAACACGTGCTTCGCGAAGCGACCATGCCATTGACCAATGGCGCGAATCAGATGCAGGCTGCTGAACAATAACAAGATGCCACTGACAAACAGGATTGGCGAAGCAACAGCTGGATCCATGCTGCCGGTACCCATATGCAGTTGACCGTAAAATGAAATCCAGCCCATCTGCGCCATCCACCAGATAACTGGCGCTGCAATAAAGCCTGCGGATAGAATCAGAAGTGTTAATGAAATCGTGAAATAAATAATACCCAATGGCAACATCAGAACCATATACATCAAACTCAACCACGTACGAGAATCAGTCAGTAACGCTTTGATGCGATCCATCCAAGAGCTGGTTGTATCTTGATACAAAGGCCGACGCGGCATACGCACGCCTAACAGTGTTTCAACTAATCGTCCTTCCACCAAAGAAATGGCATACACGGACGCCATAAACAAAATGAAGAACGGGATGCCGATAATCAATACCAACAAACCAGCGCTCATACTTAAGCCAGTGACCGCCCAGGTGAAGTAGAAAATACCTGTTGCTACCGATAAAAGCATATAGAACAGCGCGCCATAGGTTTTAGGATCAAGCGCTACGCGGAAAAACCCTCGCACTGGCGTGCTACTTGGTACATTATTGGCGTCTTTACGTGCTTTCATGGCAGGTTTAATGGGCGTATGCAATGCCTTTTGAACGGTGACTTCGGTATCGCGGTAAATCTCCGCCACTTCTTCCGGCGATCCATAACTATTGGCCACCGATTCCAACAATTCAACTTCCGATAAATTCGGATTAACCGCCAATTCTGAGCGCAGATATTCTTCTGCATCATACAAAGCGTCGCGAACCATCGACGCATCGGCTCCCTTTAAAGCTGTTTTCAACAGCTCTAAATATTCAGTGATATTTTTTGGTTGGTAATTGCTCATAACGGTGCTCCTTCTAGCACGGTATCAACTAAATTTCGTGTTTGTAGCCATACAACTTGCCAAGCGCTAAAGACCTCACGGCCAAATGGGGTGATTTGGTAATAACGCCTTGGCGGCCCTGCCACCGAAGGCTCTACTTCACTTTGCAATAATCCTGCGGCATCTAGATTACGCAACACCGGATAAAGTGCACTCTGCTTTGATGCCAGTGCGCCCTCGCCGGCCTGCTCTAGTTGTTTAGCAATTTGGTATCCATACAAGGGCTCTGTGGCTTTGGCGAGTTGCGCTAATAACATCAACGAAACCGTGCCGGCGCTCAATTCTTTTTGCAATTTTTTTACTTGAAAATCGACATACGACATATACACCTCCTAACGTCATGGAGTTAATACTACTACGATGTTAGCTATAGCGTATATGCCATTAGTCATTTCAGCATATATTTTTTCGTTGGCGTATGATAATCAATCATTTAATGGATTTTTTGTATGTCAAAAGTGAAGCCTAAAGTGTATGACCAAGACTACTTTGAACATTGGTATCGGGGTAATTTTGCACAAGACAACAAAGCACTTGCCCGTAAAGTGGCACTGGCAGTAGCCATAACCGAGCATCATTTAGGCCGGCCTATTCGTTCAATATTAGACATCGGATGCGGTGAAGCACCTTGGCGTAAACACCTTTTAAAACTTCGCCCATCTGCACAATATCAAGGCGTGGACAGCAGCGAATATGTGGTGCGGCGTTATGGAAAATCACGAAATATTGTGCTGGCCAATTTTGGTCAAATGCAGCAACTTCGCATAGGTCCTCCGGCTGATTTATTAATTTGCGCTGATGTTTTGCATTATGTGCCGAGTGCTGAACTGAAACGCGGCTTACAAGGCTTTCCTGAATTATGCGCAGGCTTGGCGTATATCGATGTATTTTGCCGAGAAGATAAAATCGTTGGTGATTTCAAAGGCTTTATTGCACGCAACGCCAAACAATACCGTACGCTATTTGAACAAACCGGTTTTACTGCATTAGGTAGCCATTGCTATTTAAGCCCGCAATGTAATAGTCCCGTTTCCGCCTTAGAACACTTATGAGAAAATTCATGCCTAAAAAAATACTGGTTGCAGCCATCTGCCTTGGCGTCTTTTCAATAGGTAGTTTTCCAAATCATGCTGCAGAAAAAACCAAACCAAAAACCATGCAAGACATCATCGATGCCAGCACCGCCGCAGATTGGCGCACACCCGATGCAAACAACCTTCTGATTATGGAGTTTGCTAGCGGCCGTGTAGTGATTGAACTGGCACCGTTGTTTGCACCCGAACATGTAGCCAATATTCGCACTTTAGCTAAGCAAGGCCACTGGAATGGCTTGGCCATCATCCGATCTGTGGATAATTTCGTGGTGCAATGGGGAGATCCTATTGAAGATCCGAAAAATGCCAAATCTCTTGGCAATGCAAAAACTAAACTGCCAGCCGAATTTGCCATTAAAGGCTTAGATAAAAAATCGTTTCATGCCGTTTCCGATAAAGATCCTTGGTCGAAAAAAGCTGGCTTTGTGGCAGGTTTTCCAGCCGCGAGCAATGGCAAACAAACCTGGATGGCGCATTGCTACGGAAATGTTGGCGCAGGCCGCGGCAATGATGATGACTCCAGCACCGGCGCGGAGCTTTATGTGGTGATTGGTCAATCGCCGCGTTGGCTTGACCTTAATATCACCTCGGTTGGTAGAGTGCTACAAGGCATGGAATACCTTTCAAGTTTGCCTCGCGGCAACGGACCCGGTGGCTTCTATGAAAAACCGGAACAGTATGTACCAATCAAGTCCATCGCCTTGGCTTCCAGCCTACCGGAAGCCGAACGCGTGAAACTGGAAGTATTTCGTACCGACACCACCACTTTCGATGCCCTGGTTGAATCGCGACGTAATCGCGATGACGATTTCTACCACCATTCTGCCGGGCATATTGATTTATGCAATATTCCGATTCCGGTGCGGGTGAAGAAGTGAGCCTTTGTTCTGGACTGGGGACATGCTTGCCTCATACAAAAACACGTATTATACTTGACTAGTCAGACTAGTCAGGAGTTATGCCATGAAAACTTGGCCCTTGCAAGATGCAAAAAGCCGCTTAAGCGATTTGGTGGAACAGGCTTGCGGCTCCGGTCCGCAGGTTATCAGCAAGCGCGGCCGCGAAACGGTGGTGGTGCTGTCAATGCCTGATTACCAAAAGTTAACTAGACAAAAAAACAGCTTAGCTGACCTGCTCAGTCAAGCACCGAAAGCCGAATTAGCTATTGAACGTGATAAAAGCCTGCCCCGCGAACTTTCGCTATGAACTATTTGCTCGATACGTGTGTCATATCGGAATTCATCAAAGCCAAACCTAGCGCCTTAGCTTTACAGTGGATTAAAGAGAAACATGAGCAATCTTTGTATCTATCAGCCATAAGTGTGGCTGAAATTCAGCGCGGCATAGCAAAAATGCCAAAATCGAAGCGAAAGAATGAGCTAAATATTTGGTTCGGGAAAATTCAGACACAGTTTGACGGTCGCATTTTAAGCTTTGATCAAAAAGCTGCCGTGCTTTGGGGCAATGAAATCGCTAAGCTTGAATCAATTGGCAAACAAATGCCGAGTATTGATGGATTTATTGCCAGTATTGCCGCCAGTCAGCAAATGTGTTTGGTCACCCGCAATAGTTCTGACTTCAAACACTTTCCAGTTGAGCAGATTAATCCTTGGCAATGAAATTAAATGCCTTATGCGCCGAATCTAGCGAGACGCGAAAAGAACCCTGTCACAGCTGTTGGTTCAAGTAATACCGTGACTGACACACCATACACCGAGCCCCATAAATGCGCGCTGTGATTAACGTTATCAGCGCCTTTTTTATCCATATAGAAGGTGTAAGCAAAATAGCCTACTCCATACAAAATAGCCGGCACAGGAATAAAATAGATATAAATGAGCGACCACGGTTGCAGCAGAATAAAAGAAAATAAAACCGCCGAAACCGCGCCAGAAGCACCAAGTGTTGAATATCGTGGATTATTTTTTTGTGATATAGCCGTTGGCAGTATCGAACAAACTAAGGCTCCGAAATAGAATACGAAATAACCAAAGCCGCCGAAATGTGGCGCGAAAAATCCTTCCATCGCTCGCCCAAAAAAGAACAGCGTAATCATATTAAAAATTAAATGTGGTATATCGGCATGCACAAAGCCGTAACTGATATAGCGGTAATATTGTTTGTTACGATTAGCAGCTGATGGATTCAAAATCCAATCATCCACAAATCGAGAATGGCTAAGTCCATACCATGAAATTAAACAAGTAGCAGCTACAATTATTAGGTTGCCATAATTGGACATTAGAGATTGATTCCTTGAAAAGAAAATTAACGCTGTTCATGATAGTGCTTAATATAGGAAAAAATTATTTTCTTAAAAAAACGACCCGTGAGCATTTTTCTCTGTAAGATTATTTATTTAAGAAACCCATAACAATCACAGGAGTTCTACATGGCTGCTATACCCGATTATAAAGAACTCACTGCGGATGTTTCCGCCAATCTACGGCCACTTCGGCAGGACCTGCCAACAGTGATGAAAGCCTTTGGCGAACTCAGCAAAGCCGCCAGCACGCCTGGTGCGCTTGATGAGAAGACTAAAGAATTTGTCGCGCTAGGTATCGCCGTCTCAACCCGCTGCGACGCCTGCATCGGTTTCCATGTTCGTACACTGGTAAAGCTCGGTGCCAGCAAGGCCGAGTTCGAAGAAGTGCTTGGCATGGCTATTTACATGGGCGGTGGACCGTCGATGATGTATGCCGCCAACGCCATGGCAGCCTTCGAGCAATTCAGCCAGGTCTGAGTAATAATTAAAAAAAAACGACCCGAAGGTCGTTTTTTACTTAACTCAATAAAACATTAATTTAATTTTTTGTCTTTATAGTATTTCGAACCTTTCACCGTCAGCTCCGCTGACAGACCTTCGTCGGTCAGCTGATAAAGCCATACTCCCGGGGCTACCGCTACAGCTCCTGTATAAGAGACGCCCTTGCCCTTGGAAGCCGCCGTTAGATTAGCTTGGCCACTGACTTCAAATCCGCTATTCACGAAATTATCGTAGGCTTTTTCATTTTCGAAAATCCAGACCAAGCCGAATTTCTTAATGCCAAGCCCCAGACCAGCCTGTGCTTCCACCATATCCATATAGATCTTCTTTTTGTTTTTATTATGGAACGCATAGCCTTTGCTCGTGCCACCACCGGCAATACCGAGCTTAAGACCGAACTGATTGAACACCGCATAGCCAGCGGCATTGCTGATGTCTTTACGGGCACTTGGCTGGACGGCATAAAGCTTGTTGAGCGTTTTTGATGTATCGGCATTGATTTCCGCGCGCTCCTCATCCGGGGTTTTTTTTGCATTGGCCGCCGATGAAAACAGCACCGCGCAACATGCCATGAATAGTAATGGAAAGAATTTTTTGATTCGCATATCGATTTCCTCAGACTTTGAACGAGACACTTACATTGTATACCTGAAATTAAGTTCAGGACCGAATGGCTTTCAGGGCAGTAGCCAATAAATCCAAGGCCTCATCAAGCAACGCAGCTTCGATCGTAATCGGCACCAGCACACGAATACTGTTGGCATACACGCCACAGCTGAGCAAAATCAAGCCAAGCTCTGCCGCTTTGGTTGTGAGCGCTTTAGCCGCGTCTGCATCTGGCGTATTTACAGTGCCCGGCTTGATCAACTCAAAGGCAAACATGGCCCCGAGATGTCGGATTTCACCGATGCCTAATGAAGCGTCTTTGGCTAGATTGCCTATATAGGCAGCCAACGTTTCGCCCAATTGCACCGAGCGTTCAAGAATATTTTCGGAATCAATAACCTCAAGCACACCGAGCGCAGCGGCACAGGCGACGGGGTTGCCACCATAGGTGCCACCCAAACCACCGGCAGCAGGCGCATCAATCACTTCGGCACGACCAATGACTCCCGATAGAGGCATGCCACCGGCCAAGGATTTTGCGGTGGTGATTAAATCTGCTTTCACATCGAAATGTTCCATGGCAAATAATTTACCGGTGCGTGCGAAACCACTTTGCACTTCATCAGCAATGAGCAAAATACCGTGTTCATCGCACAAAGCACGCAGTGCCCGCATGAACTCCGGCGGTGTAGGGGTAAAACCACCCTCGCCTAATACTGGCTCAATGATAAAAGCCGCAACACGTGATGGTTCAATATCATATTTAAATAAATGCGCAATATCATCCAAAGCATCTTGCACACTGATGCCGTGATAGGCATGTGGGAATCGCGCATGAAAAATATCAGCAGGAAATGGACCGAAACCAATTTTATACGGCGCAATTTTTCCGGTTAAGCCAAGAGTGAAAATGGTACGGCCATGGTAACCACCACCAAAAGCAATCACGCCTGCGCGTTTGGTATATGCACGCGCAATCTTGACGGCGTTCTCAACCGCTTCAGCACCGGTGGTAATAAATAAGGTTTTAGCTTTGCCATCTATCGGGGCACGCTTGTTGAGCTGTTCCGCCAATTCAATATACGGCTCATACGGCATCACTTGAAAACAACTGTGCACCACTGCATCAAGTTGTTGTTGAATGCGTGCCATTATTTTCGGATGGCGATGTCCTGTATTCATGACACCAATACCGCCGGCAAAATCGATATAACGCCTGCCATCAGCATCCCAAATTTCGGCATTCAACGCCTTAACTGCGAATAATTGCGTGGCATTACCA
>JAGNUI010000037.1 GCA_017987065.1 Arenimonas sp. | reverse complement strand
GAATAATTGCCGCTAGAGTACTACCTTGACTGCCTTGTAGGGCATTGTGCAAGCGATCAATTAAATCATCAAAACTCATTTGGTTGCGTTGCATTTTTAATTCGGTTAAACGTTGACGCAAAAAATCACGGAAATCGTGCATCAAGCACAGGCTTAAATTTTGCTGGTGAAGCAGCTGACTCTCGGCAAAAAGCAGCCATTGATCGGCGGCATAAAAAAGCGGATTGCTTGGGCAAGTTTTATCTTTCTTAACTTTAAATTTGCTAGTAGCGATTTGACTCAAGTTGAGCTCAGTGTTTGTATTGGCGTGCTGAAAAAAGCTGGTTAATTCAGCAAATTGATTTAAGCTCTTCCCAGTTGTGTGTGAGCGACCATCGAGTGTCTTATTTTCAATGGCTTGCAATAACAACCGTTTAGCTTCATTTTCCTCTTGTTGAAAAACTGCTTTAAATTGCGCGAAAGCCAATTCAAAATCGGGTGGCGTTAAATGACTGGGCCGCTCTGGTGTGAGTTTCGCATACGTCAAAAGTTCTGCGACCATTTTTTGCATATGTGCAGGACTTGCCCAAGTATTTTGTAAGGCATCACAATACACAACATCCAAATTTTTATGCCGCCAAAACTCCTGGCATATTTGTTCAATGATGTCCTGCTGACTCTCAATGAATTGGGGGCTAGGAATGGATTGCCCGGTGAGCAATGGTTGTTCATTTAAAATGCGCTGACAAAAACCATGAATGGTAAATACCGAGGCCTTGTCGATATTTGCAAGGGCTTGCGTGATGCGTAAATACAGTTCTGTTTCCGAGACACCGGCTGGCGCTTCGGAAATCAAATATTCAATATCTTGATCGTTGCTGGGATTTTTGAAAAACTGTTCAACAGCGTTGAAAAAATCGCGTAACCGAGTTCGCAACTCTGCCGTGGCGGCTTCTGTGAAAGTAACCGCTAAAACCTGCTCAATGGGTTTGCCTTCCCACAACACATGCCTTGCAATAATGCGGATCAGCGTATGAGTTTTTCCAGTACCAGCACTGGCTTCGATGAGCGCGATGCCTTGCAAGGGTAAACGATAGGGCAAGGGAAGTTCACTCATGGCTTGCAACACCCATTAGCGGCTTGAAAATTTGTAAGGCTAAGGTTTCGAATTGCTCCGGATTTTTCAGGGCAATTTCGGTAAGGAAGCCTTGTCCGTAGGTGAGAAAATCCAAGGATTGATCAAATGAGGGCATAAACTCCTCGTTTTCTTTGGCTTGCATTTCTTGCAACCATGGTACGACTTGCAGATCAGGGTTTTCGTTGCGAGCCATATAAAAAGCAAAACTGGGCTCAGGATCAAAACAGAGTATTTTACTCTGACCTTCTAAATACAGTGCCGCGATATTTTCTAGTGACTGTTGCGCTTGTTGCGGGCTCAATAGCTTGTCTCTAAGCACTAGTTTATTTTTAGCATAGTCTAAGCATTCAACTGGCAGTTCACTGGCCACGACTAAAAGGGCCTCGAAACCGGAACGAATATGCTGCTTTGCGCCCATGTCTTTATGGCCGCGAATATGTATGAGGCCAGCTGAAAAATTTTGCGTCAGCTCGCCCTGAATTCTGGCGCTGGGTAGATTCAAATCAATGGGCCAAATTTTCGGTTCTATGCGTTGCGCGCTAAGTGTTGCGATGGTAGATTTAAGACGATCGGCGTGGGCATGGAACGTGTTAAAACCTAAACGCCCTGGCGATAAGAGCCCTTGTGCTTGAAGATGCGTAATCAGCGCGTTATCAGATTTCGGTTTTGAGTTTAAGCCATTTTCAAGAATATGTTGTTCAAGATGATACGCAGATAGACCCATGAATTGCCCATAGGGCTCGTTTTCTTCCAATCGTAGTTCATGTTTGTTCAAGCGCAGGCCTTGATTGCCTGCTAATTGTTGAATGGGCCGTTGCCAAAAGGATTTGAGTTGTTCGATTGCAATAGTGATGGGTTTTGTAGCTTGTTCACTCGCTTGGCTAAAAACAGGTGCAAACAATGCTAAATTCGCCACGGCTTGGGCCTGCTGCGGCTTATGCAACAGACTCATTCGTGCATCGGTTTGGTAGTGTGCTTCAAAAACTTGCAAGGGTTGTTGCATGATGAATTGTTTGCAAACTTGTTGAGAATTAGGAAAATAGCCAGACAAGCTATCGAGTAACTCTTTAATCAAAATACTAGGCGATAGTTCAGCATCATCCTTAGCACTACGGCCTATATAGCTGAGATAAAAATGTTGTTGGCAGGCGCTCAATAATTGTAAAAATAAAAATCGATCATCCTCTCGATTATTGCGATCGCCAATAATTTTTGGCTGCTGTTTTGACAGCAAAAGATTGATTGCCGCGCTTTGTTCTTGGCGTGGAAAATCGTTTTCATTCATGCCCAATAAGCAAATAACTTTAAAGGGAATTAATCGCATCGGCACCATTTTACAAACGGTAATGCGCCCAGAAAGCCATGCTTGGCTTAAACGTTGTTCGCCCTCATCGTTCAAATAATCGCTAATCATGGCAATGCCAATCAGATTAGATTGCCCGGCATTATTGTTGAGCTTGGGCAATTGCGATATTTTAAGATTTAATCGGCGTTGCGTTTCAAGTTCACTGTCTTCTAGAACTTGACTCGCGGTGAATTTTTGTAAAATTTCTTGCAACAGTGTTTGCCATTGTAGGGCACTCATGTTTTGATTCAATTGCATATGCACGTGTTCAATAAAGGCGTTAAATTCAAACAACGCATCCAACAGAACTTGATCTTGGCCAATCGGCGCCAAAATAGGGGCAAGATCGTCAATACAATCGGTTTGACTGCCCACATAGCCAAGCAATAAACGTTGTAATCCATGTTGCCAGGTAAATGCGGATTGTGCCACGCCATCAATGTGTTTTCGGTGCGCGCCGTTAATGCCCCAACGAACTTCTGCTTGCTCAAGCCAAAAATGGATGCGATTGAGGTCGGATTTTTGTAAGCCAAAATAACTCGCAATATAGCTGTGGCTGAGCAGCTCAAAACCTTCGTTACTGGTGAAACGGCCTTTGGCTAGGGCTAATAGACGGAAAAATAATTGTGCAAGTTTTGATTCGGCAAATAAATTTTGATCGCTTATAGCAAACGGTAAGGCAGCGTATGGCCCTTGTTGTTGATTGAATATGGCTTCAAAGTAAGGCGCATAGGCTTCAAGTTGTGGTGCCATCACCACCACATCGCTTGGCATGAGCTCGGGGTGTTTTTCGAATAAGGCCAATAGCTGCGTTCGTAAAACCTGCACTTCCCGTAAGGGCGTATGACAACTGTGAATTTGCACAGAATCATCTAGCCAATCTGTGCTAAACGCTGGAAATTGGATGCTTGCTGATTGGCGCTGCAGGATATCGGATTGAAGCTGTTGCAGCAAGCTTAACGCGGGCATGTTGGGCGCTGTATCGAATTCTTGATAATCAGCATGATCTTCAATATCAAACGGGCTTTGTTCCGATAATAAGTTGGCTACAAAATCTCGGCCAGCCCTACCACACTGGTTTAATAGCGCATTGTCGCCTTGCAGGGCAATCAGTTGTTCGGCATTTTGGGGTTTTTGCACATCGCCCCAATACGCTAAACATGGATTATGCAAATAAAAATGCACTTGACTCCAGCGCGCCAAGGAACGAAGCACGCGCAACACGTCGGGCGATACGCTTTGACAGGCAAAAATAAATAAACGCTCGGGCAATGCCGTTGGTTTTTGTACGGTTTCGTGATCAATTGCTTTGAAATAGTTCTGAAATGCCTGCGCTCTAAAACAATGGCCTTGGCTGGCCAAAAAGAATAATTGCGCTTGCCAATCAAACGGATGTTGCTGGTGATGCCAGTTAATCAACCAATGTTTTCGCCAGGCTTGGTACTTTTCAAAGGCTTCACTGAGCTCGCCAGCTAGTTGCCAGGCGCGCAATTGCGAATCACCAGAATGCAAAAAGCCAGCTATAGGTAAAAATACCGCTTGCAACATTAACGATTCGTCTTGCAATAAGGCAAATAATCGCCAGCGCAAGAGTTCAGGGCTTAATAGTGGCAATTGTTTAGGCAACCAGGCTTCTAATTGTTGATTTATAAAGCTACCAGGCGGTAAAAATTCGATGTTAGCGGCAATACCAAATTGTTCGGCAAGGCTTTTTTGAAGCCAACGGCGCATGCTGGGTTGCGGAATTAACACCACATCGGGGCTTAAAACATTACCTATTTCAGAAGCCACAAGGTTTTCGCCCAAGGTACGCGCAAGGCGCTCGAGCTGGTTGGAGTGGTGGAGGTGAAAGCCGATTGATTCTGCCATAGCACCATAATGCCAAATTTGCGTCTCAAAACGCGAGATTTATGCCAACATTTCAATATTGTCTTTATTCATGTCAAAAGCGCAGATATAATGGTGGCTTGCCCAATCATGGGCCATTGCCCTGAGGTGTTCTGTGCGTAATCACGACTTAGTTTTTTTAAAGAACTTTACACAAATTATTGTGTTTTTGATGGTTATTACGGTATTACTCATTTTGGCCGGGATGTATTTCAATAGCAAACGCCCAGTGCCCGTGAATCCAACGGCTACAGCCGCCACAATCACTCGCATTCAGCCTGCAGGCGCTGTGTTTGCTGGTGATACCGGAGCCGCAGCTGCCGCTGCCGCCGCGGTTGTTGCCGCAGAAGCCGCGAAAGGTGTCGTTGCTTACGGCGGTACATTAGATGGTGGTGAAATTTTCGGTCAGATTTGCACCGGTTGTCATACCTCAGGCGCTGCTGGCGCACCAAAATTGGAAAAATCAGCTTGGACTGCGCGCCTTGCCCAAGGTAATGATATTTTGCATCAACATGCGATTAATGGCATTCGTTCTATGCCCGCAAGGGGTGGTAATCCTGCTTTATCTGATGAACAAGTGATTGCCTCGGTTGATTGGATGGTTGCTAATTTGAAATAAGCGCAATGCGCTTAGTCGCATCGCCGCCTCCGGGCGGCTTTGTTGTTTATAGACGCTATACTTTGAGAATCATGATGGCTTTTCCCGAACAAAATGCTACTTTTCTAATGCCCGGCTCAGCTGGCAATCTGGAAGCCATGATTGAGTTTCCGGTGTTGGTATCAGAACACACGCCGGTGGTGGTGATTTGCCATCCGCACCCGCCCGACGGCGGCACCATGCACAACAAAGTGGTGACAACCCTTGCTAAGGCGTTTGTTGAATCGGGCTATATCAGCGTGCGCTTTAATTTTCGTGGCGTTGGCCAATCGCAAGGCCATTATGATCACGGCATTGGCGAGCTTGCAGATTGCTTGGCGGTATTGAAATTAGTGCAAAAACATCGCGCATTGGCGCCTTTGGCATTAGCAGGATTTTCCTTTGGCGCCTGGGTGGCGTTAAAAGCCAGCGAACAAATACTACCGATTTTAATGGTCAGTATTGCACCACCGGTTGGCTTTCGTGATTTTTCAGAGGTCGCTAATCCTCTCTGTCCTTGGCTTGCTGTGCAAGGCTTGGAGGATGAAGTGGTTGATGCCAACACGGTTATCGATTGGCTTGAATCACAAAACCCTCGGCCCGAAATTAGTGCGATGCCAGAAACCAGTCATTTTTTTCATGGCAAATTGTTGCCATTGCGTGAACAGGTGAAGGCCTTTTTGCAGCAGCAGGCACAGGCGATAGTTTGATGAACGGGCCAACCGTCTTGTTGTATCAAGCTAAAGTAAGTGCTGGGCTCATTCAAGCAGATCAAGTGCAACTGCAAGTGTTAAGCCGTTTAGATAAAATTGCGCAAGCGTTGCGTACCAATAAACCAAAAAAATTTCTTGGTTTTGTATTAGCTAAGCCGGAAGCCGTTAAAGGCCTGTATTTATGGGGTCCGGTTGGGCGCGGTAAAACCTTAATGACCGAACTTTTTTTGCAAAACTTGGAACAGGAGGTTGCATTTCAGCGCTGGCATTTCCATCGTTTCATGAATCATGTGCACCATCAATTAGCAAAAATGCCGGACACGGCCGATACCGTAGCGGTGTTGGCGAAGATCATCAGCACACAATGCCAATTATTGGTGTTAGACGAGTTTTTTGTGTCCGATATTGGCGATGCAATGATTCTGTATCGTTTGTTGGATCAACTCAATCATCATGGCGTTTGTTTTGTGACCACCTCGAATGTAGCGCCAGATCTTTTATATCTCAATGGCTTGCAACGCGCCAGCTTTTTGCCATGTATTGCACTGATTAAGCGCGAATGCCATATTGTTGAATTGCTAAGCGCGCAAGATTATCGCCTGCGTACACTCAGCCATGCGGCCACCTATTTAACGCCTGCCAATGCCGCCAATGAGCAGTTGCTTAACGAGCAATACATCAAACTGAGTGGCGAGCATCCACAAGCCGAACAAATTGAAATTAATGAGCGATTAATCCCGGCCAAAGCGCTGAGTTCGGGTGTGGCATGGTTTCAATTTTCAGCGCTCTGCGAAGGGCCACGTTCAGCGGCTGATTATATTGAAATTGCCCGAGATTTTCATACTATAATTATTTCCCACGTGCCGCATTTTGCTGAACACAATGAAGAGGCCGCACGCCGGTTCGTATATTTAATTGATGAATTGTACGATCGTCATGTCAACTTATTATTGAGTGCTGAAGTTGAAGTCTTGGCATTGTATCGCGGCCATCGATTGCAAAAGGAATTTGAGCGAACCAGTTCACGTTTAATAGAAATGCAATCAAAAGATTATTTGGCCTTAGAGCATCGCCCGTAGTGCATGTGCTAGCATGAGTCTACAAGCTTTGGGAGGCTCCATGAACATAAAATTCAGCACATTATTTTTAGCACTATTTTTACCGGTCAGTGGCACTGTCGCAGCAGCTGACATTGAATCCTGGGCAAAACCGGTTGACAGCAAAGTATTGGCTTGGCGCCGTGATATTCATCAGTTCCCGGAGCTCGGCAACCGCGAATTCCGCACCTCAAAATTAGTCGCCGAACATCTGCGTCAATTGGGTTTAGAGGTTACAACCGGTATCGCTCATACCGGTGTGATTGCCATTTTAAAGGGCGGTAAACCTGGGCCACGCATTGCGTTGCGCGCCGATATGGATGCTCTGCCAGTGACCGAAAATTCTGGGTTGCCGTTTGAATCAAAACAAACCGCTGAATTTCGGGGCGAAAAAACCGGCGTCATGCACGCTTGTGGCCACGATTCACACACTGCCATTTTGATGGGTGTGGCCGAAGCGATGGTTAAAAATAAAGCGCAACTTGCGGGCGAGGTCATGTTTATTTTTCAACCGGCCGAAGAAGGCGCGCCCGATGGTGAAACAGGCGGCGCCAGTCAAATGCTAGCCGAAGGTATTTTCAAGAACTTTAAGCCAGAAGCGGTATTTGGCTTGCATGTGTTTTCAACGGGCAATGCCGGGAAAGTGGCGTATCGTTCTGGCGCGCTTATGGCGGCATCGGATCGCTTCAATATTGTGGTGAAAGGTCGACAAACACATGGCGCGAGACCTTGGGGTGGTGTGGATCCTATTGTCGCCGCAGCAGAAATCGTGACCAGTGCGCAGAGTATTGTGTCGCGGCGACAGGATATTACCAAGCAGCCGGTGGTAGTCAGTTTTGGGGTCATAGATGGCGGCATTCGCTACAACATCATTCCCGATTCAGTGGAATTGATTGGTACTATTCGCACCTTTGACGACGGCATGCGCGAGCAAGTATTTAAAGATTTAAGCAACGTGGCAGAGCATGTGGCAGCAGCCCATGGCGCAACGGTAGTGGCTAAGGTTCCCGACAGTGTTGGTAATCCAGTGACTTACAATAATCCGGCATTAACCGAGCGTGCCGTGCGAAGCTTGATTAAAGTCGTGGGTGCTGAAAATGTACTGGAAGCGCCTTTAGTAACCGGAGCTGAAGATTTCGCCTATTACGCCAAGGAAGTGCCTGGCTTCTTCTTTTTTGTAGGAGCCACACCGAAGGGTGTTGATGCAAGTACTGCGCCGAGTAATCATTCGCCGCAATTTTTCTTAGATGAATCGGCTTTGCCAATTGGTACGCGAACTTTATTGCAAGTTGCGGTGGATTATTTATCGGGCGCGAAGGATGAATGAACATAGCCTTCTGGGCAAAAACAGCAATTATCCAGATCATTACGACAGCAGTATTTTAGAGGCTATTCCACGTTCAATTTCACGTAAAGTGTTAGGGATAGACGCCAATAACTTACCTTTTTTTGGACAAGACATTTGGAATGCATACGAATTGAGCTGGCTAGGCAAAGATGGCCGGCCACGCGCTGGCCTGGCTGAAATTGTGATTCCTGCTAATTCGATGAATATTATCGAATCGAAAAGCTTCAAATTGTATTTGAACAGTTTCAATCAAACCCGAATTGGCGATAGTGAACGTTTGCGGCAAATGATGGTGCGTGATCTTTCAGAAGTTTGCCAAGGCTCGGCAACGGTCACCATAATGCCAGCAACCGCTATGCATGCCTTTCCGATTGAATCATTCACCGGTGAGGTAATCGATGATATCGAGCTTGATATTAATTATTATGGGCCGCCGGAATCGTTGTATTTAGAAATCAACGAAGACACGCAAATTACCGAAACCTTAGTTAGCCATATTTTCCGCTCTAATTGCCCAGTCACCAATCAGCCTGATTGGGCAAGTATCCAGATTCGTTATATCGGCAATCGTATTGAACGTGCCGGTTTACTGCGTTATCTGGTTTCATACCGCACTCATAACGATTTCCATGAAAACTGTGTCGAACATATTTACACCGACATTATGAGGCAGTGTAAACCATTGCAACTCTCTGTTTATGCACGATTTACCCGACGCGGTGGGCTGGATATCAACCCGTTTCGTGGCTCAGAGGGCATGGGAGCGCCAAGCAATATCCGACTCATTCGTCAATAAAAAATTACGCCAATTTTATGAAATTATCTCTTTGTTTAACCACCGTGTTCTGTTTTTCTGCATCGATTGCGCAGGCCCAAGAAACGGTTCAATATGAATTGCAGATCAAAAATGCTACCCAACATACAGCGCAGGTAATTGCTCGTTTTCCGGCAAGCGATAAAAATAATCCCATCATACAAATACCGAACTGGCGAACCGGGCGTTATGAAATTCTGCCATTAGCCAACGGCATGCGACAAGTTACGGCCAGCACATTGGACGGCGCGCGCCTTGCTATACACAAAACGGATAAAGCATCATGGCAAATAGATTTACCGGCCGGAAAACCGTATCAAATTTCTTATGAGCTGTATGCCAACGAACTCGGTTTGCGTACCCGCCATATCGACGATTCGCATGCCTATTTAAATGCCAGTGCGGTGTTCGTATACAGTCCAGAGTTTAGGGCTAATCCCATCGAGGTGAAACTTAACGTACCTAGCGCTTGGGAATCGCGTTCGGGCCTTGCAGCTGGCAATTGTAAACATTGTTTCAAAGCGGCAAATTACGATGTGCTGACTGATTCACCCATTGAAACCGGCGTGCATCAATTTTACCAAGCACAGGTTGATGGCAAGCAAATTGAGCTGGCAATTTGGGGTGAAGGCAATTACAACGGCGAGCAAATGTTGAAAGATTATACTGCTATTGTAAAAACCACCAACGCGCTATTCGGCAGCATGCCTTACAATCGCTATCTGTTTATAGTGCACGCCACAGACGGTGTTGGTGGTGCTACTGAGCATATCAATTCAACCGTCATTCAGACCGATCGCTGGAATTTCCAGCCGCGTAGTGAATACTTGAAATTCGCCCGTACCTCGGCGCATGAATTTTTTCATACTTGGAATGTTAAAGCGTACCGGCCAAAAGAATTGGTGCCTTATGAATACCAAATCGAAAATTACACGAACTTGCTTTGGATTTCTGAAGGGCATACGAGCTATTTTGAAAATCTCATTACCCTGCGAGCAGGTGTGCAGGACGAGAAAGAATATTTGGCAGATGTGTCCACCACCATTGATAAATATTTTCAAACGCCAGGCCGATTTGAACAAAGCGCTAATGAATCTAGTTTTGATGAATGGATTCAACCTAGTGGCGATCGGCATCAAAACGCATCCGTCAGCATTTACCCAAAGGGCGAGTTAATCGGGCTTGCCATGGACTTAATCCTGCGCCGAGACAGTGCTGGAAAATTTGGCTTGCAGGATGTGCATAAGTTGTTATGGCAAAATCACAAAGTTGAACAAGGCGGGTTTAGCGATGCGGATGTTTTAGCGGCACTGCAGAAAGTTTCTGGCCATAGCTGGAGCGATTTTTGGAATCGTTATGTTATTGGAACGCAAGAGCTACCGATTCTTGAGTTGTTGAATGATGCCGGTTTGCAGTGGCTTGCTGGAACAAAACCTGAAGACGACAAACCCTATTATTGGTGGGGATTAACCATCGCGCCAGGAAGCGATAAAGAATTCGCTCGTATTGCCTCCGTTCAAAAAGATAGCCCGGCATGGCAGGCAGGATTAGTAACTGGCGATACATTGTTTGCTTTAAACGGGTTCCGCTTGAGTGCCAATAATTTTGCTAAACGCAGTCAAAATTTTAGCAGTGCCAATCTAAGTCTTGAATACTTTCGACGCGATCAAAAACAAATGACAAAAATTTCACCGAAGCAGATGCAAAGCGCTGAGATGAAATTGGTTACCAATCCAAAAGCAAGCGCAAAACAATTAGCTTTACGCAAAGCTTGGCTTGGAAAATAAAAGATACTAGTGTAATTAACGCTGATTCTTCAATATAAGCCAGATCTAATTGTTGCTTCAAATCCTCATTCGCCAATAAATCAATGAGATAGCTTAATATAATTTTCATATAGTGCATTTACGGCTTAATGTTCTTGATTGTTTGCTCTACAAATCAGGCGCGCAATGGCGATGTATCTTTAAAGGAGATCATGTCATGTACATTGCCTTTGTAATACTTGCCAGTACTTTAGCCCT
>JAGNUI010000168.1 GCA_017987065.1 Arenimonas sp. | reverse complement strand
ATGAATACCGGTCTCAATGCTGCGCAAGGCACTGCATGGTTGGGCAAAGCGCCACCTGATTTGTCAGTAGTCACTCGTACTAAAGCCGAAGGTGCTGATTGGGTTTACAACTACCTGAAATCTTTCTATGTGGATGAAAGTCGCCCAACCGGTTGGAATAATACGGTGTTCCCTGCCGCTTCCATGCCTAATGTGCTTTGGGAGCTTCAAGGCAGCCAGTTTCCACTCACCGAGCCTAAACATAAAAATAAGCATGGCGAAGCTGAGCCTTGCCATAAAGGTGAATTTCAAGGCTTATGCATCACTGGCTTCAGCATTCCCGAGCACAAGAAGGGTAGCCTGAGCGCTGAGGAGTTTGACCAAGTCGCACGTGATATCAGTACCTTTTTGGCTTATGTCGGCGAGCCATCAGCGGTTCAACGACAATCTTTAGGTGTTTGGGTAGTGTTGTTTTTAGCGCTATTTACCTTATTGGCTTATGCGTTGAAAACCGAGTATTGGCAAGATGTGCACTAATTTGTAATAAAGCATTGAAAAAAAGGTCGCTTTGCGGCCTTTTTTCATTTAATGCTTGCAAAAAACATGAAAATTAGCGATGTTAAATACTATCAAGGACTATTCACATTCACTGAAAGATAGGTACATGGAATGGCAACAAGCCCACGCTCAAGAAATACATTAACCTTATACTCTGCCAAAAACTGTGTGGTTTGCCATAAAGTCAGAATGGTAATGGCTGCAAAAGGCATCACCTACGACCTCATTCCGGTGGATCCTTCATGCCCGCCAGAAGATTTAATGTTGTTGGCGCCACACTATCATTCGATCCCCACTTTAGTTGAGCGCGATAATGCCATCTATTTATCTAATGTGATAGGCGAATATTTGGATGAACGCTACCCGCACCCGGCGCTGATGCCGGCTGAGCCGATCTTAAGAGCCATGACTCGTATTGCCATTCGCCAAGTTGAGCAAGATTGGGTGCCTCAGGTTCAGCTCATTCAATCAGGCTCGAAGCAATCCGACCAAGCACGAAAGCGTTTGAAAGAACTTATTTTGGAAGCGATGCCTTTCTTCAAAAGTAACAAATTCTTTTTCGGCAATGAAATGAGTTTAGTGGATTGTGCCATCACCCCGATTATCTGGCGGTTGCCTTATTTAGGTGTTAATTTGCCTAAAGATGCTAAGTGTGTCGAAGATTATGGTCATCGAATTTTTAAGAACCCAGCATTCATGCGAAGCATGACCTTTGAAGAGAAACAATTGCGGGATTTAAGCATTAGTTAATGAATAATATATCAACAATGACATCGAATCGCCCTTATCTTTTACGTGCGCTTTATGAATGGATTAACGATAACAATCTAACCCCTTACGTGTTGGCTGATGCTAGCTTGCCGGGAGTGCAAGTTCCAAAATCGGCTATCAAAGACGATAAAGTGGTGCTCAATATTGCCATGCGAGCAGTCGCGTCCTTGGAAATTAATAATCACGGTATTAGTTTTATGGCGCGCTTTTCTGGCAAAAGCCAATCGATATTTATTCCCATAGAAGCAGTGATTGCTATTTATGCGCAAGAAACTGGACAAGGTATGATGTTGCCGCCGGACGAATCGCAAGCGGAAAGCCATGAATATTCGGATTCGCTTGAACAGCATGAAAGTGAATCTGGCCAAGAACAACAACGAACCGAAGAACCTCCTAAACCGCCTACCACGCCCAACCCGCCAAAGGGTGGTCATTTACGGATTGTGAAGTAATCAAGCGCGATTAATCGGCTCTATCCAGGCAACGGGCTTTTGACCAAGTAATGTTATGGTGGCTGAATAGCGTTCATGATCGCCGTGCGAGTAATCGTATTGGTATACACGTTTCCATGCAATGTGGCCCTGATCATTGCGTTGCACGGACAAGTGGATTTGATGCACACTTTGATCAAGCAACTGCACATTGGCTTTAGCACAAAGTTGCATGCCAAATCGTGTGGCTCGCTCCGCGCAGGCTCTGCTCGAAGTCCAAAATAAACCGAGTGGAAAAGCCAATAGTAAAACCCAAAATGCTGTAGTCATGGCTTTAAAATGGGGTGTAATATTCAAGAATCAATGTGGGTACCCAAGCGCATTGAGAAATCAATGGCGCGGATGTTTTTGGTAATTGCGCCAACCGAGATAAAATCAACGCCGGCATCACAGATGCTCTTTAAGCGCTCTAGCGAAACGCTGCCGGAAACTTCTAAGGGTTTTTTACCATCAGCTATTTCAACTGCGGCCAACATATCGGTATCTGAAAAATCATCAATCAAAATACGATTGCAATTTGTTTCGAGAGCTTGCTTGAGTTCATCAAGATTTTCAACTTCAACAATAATAGGCGTTTCCGGATAATACAAGCGTGCTTTAGCCACCGCGTTAGCAATGCTACCTTCAGCCAAAATATGATTCTCTTTGAGCATAACTGCATCAAACAACCCCATGCGATGATTGACCCCGCCACCCACGCGAACCGCGTATTTTTGGGCTTGTCGCATGCCAGGAAGGGTTTTCCGAGTGTCTAATACTTTGGTTTTACTGTGCGCTAATTGTTTAACGAATTGAGCTGTTTGGGTAGCGGTTGCCGATAGTGTCTGTAAGAAATTCAAAGCGCTGCGCTCAGCGCTGAGCATTGACCGTGCTTTGCCTCTGAACTTAAGAACCACCGTATTGGCTAGCACTGCTTGGCCTTCTTCAACTAGCCAATCTAAGTCAACGTCGGCATCCAATTGTCTGAAACAAGCGTCAACCCATGGCCTGCCACAAATCACGGCTGGTTCTTTAGCAATGATGTAGCCAGATTCAATATCATTTTCAAGTAAGGCGGCGGTAATGTCGCCAGTTTGCATATCTTCTTGCAAACTACGAGCAACATCAGCCTCTATGTTTTGTTGTGGCGGCGGATTGAAATCAAGCATCGTTTAAATAATGAAGCCCGTTAAAGCAGCGGTTGAAATGCCTTCTTCGCTTAATAGCACGGGAATGCCATCGTCAATCCGATAAATAATTTTTTGGTCTTTGGTTATCAGCGCTTGTTTTAGTGGCGTTGATAATTTTTGACCATCCAGTTGCTGCACAGTTTGTTCACTGATTGCCTTATTTAGCAATTCAAGTTGATGGCTTGAAAGCAGATGTAATGATTGTTTGCTGCTTGGGCAGCAGAGAATGTCGAGTAGTTTTTTATCCATAACCGTAGAGTTTTTGCCAATACCACTATAGAATACGCCTTTAGATAGGTTGAACGCTATGGCAAATGCAGATTCCGTTTTAGTTGGTGTGGTAATGGGGTCGCGTAGCGACTGGGAAACCATGCAACATGCCGTAAAATATTTAGAGCAATTCAA
>JAGNUI010000036.1 GCA_017987065.1 Arenimonas sp. | reverse complement strand
GTACTGCAGGATTAATCATGGGCAAAGTCACCGGCTTTTTAGAAATTGAACGCGAAACCGCCAAGAAAAAATCGGTTATTGAGCGCATTCAAAATTACGCGGAATATCAACTGCCGATGCCGGAAGCAAAAGTACAACAACAGGCTGCACGTTGCATGGATTGCGGTGTTCCGTTTTGTCATACCGGTTGCCCACTCGGCAATATCATTCCCGATTTTAATGATTTGGTTTATCGCGGCAAATGGCAACTCGCTGCGCAGCGTTTACACAGCACCAATAATTTCCCTGAGTTCACCGGCAGGCTATGCCCCGCTCCCTGCGAAGAAGCATGCGTGCTCGGCATCAATGCCGATCCGGTGGCGATTGAAGAAATTGAAAAAAATATTGTTGAACGTGCATTTGCCGAAGGTTGGATTTCGCCGGTACTGCCTGCCATACGAACCGGCAAAAAAGTGGCCGTGATTGGCTCTGGTCCTTCGGGTTTGGCAGCAGCACAGCAGCTTAATCGTGCTGGGCATTTAGTCACCGTGTTCGAACGCGCCGATCGCATTGGCGGATTGCTGCGCTATGGCATTCCTGATTTCAAAATGGAAAAAACAGTCATTGATCGCCGGGTCAATATTTTGCAGCAAGAAGGTATTCGCTTCAAAACGAAAGTAGCGATTGGCGTTGATGTGAGCCGTGAAGATTTAGACAAAGAATACGATGCCGTGGTTTTTTGTGGCGGCTCCACCATTGCTCGCGATTTGCCAGCACCAGGCCGTGATATTACCGGTGTGGTGCAAGCCATGCAGTTTTTGCCACAACAAAATCAGCGCGTAGCAGGCGATTTAGAATCGGAAATCAACGATCCAATTCTAGCCACCGGCAAGCATGTGATTGTCATCGGTGGCGGCGATACCGGCTCGGATTGCATCGGCACATCCGTAAGGCAAGGCGCGTTATCGGTCACCAATTTTGAATTGCTGGCCATGCCGTCCTTGCAGCGCCCTGCCAATCAGCCGTGGCCGTATTGGCCGATGAAACTGCGCACCACCACCTCGCACGAAGAAGCTGGCAATCAACGCGAGTTTTCAATTTTAACCAAATCCTTTGAAGCCGAAAACGACCAGCTGAAAGCCTTGCATAGCGTGGAAGTGGAAATGATTCGCGACCCACAAACCAATGCCATGAGCATGAAAGAAATTCCCGGCACCGAAGCCATTTGGGCTTGCGATTTAGCCATATTAGCGTTGGGTTTCACCGGCCCTGAAACCAATGGCATTGTGCAACAATATGGCTGCGATTTAGATGCCCGTGGCAATGTGAAAACCAAAAAATTTATGAGCTCAACACCCGGATTTTTCTCAGCAGGCGATGCGCAACGCGGCCAAAGCCTGATTGTCTGGGCCATTTCCGATGGCCGTGAATGCGCCCGCGAAGTGGATATTTGGTTGATGGGTGACAGCATGCTGCCAACCAAAGGCGGCACCGATTTGCCGAGGGTTTAATCTTCCGCAAAACGTAGGTTGGGCTGAACATGGTGATGCCCAACGTATTTTCGTATTTCTATTTTGTTGGGCTTCGCTGCGCTTAGCCCAACCTACGTGGATATTTTTTTAGTAAAAATAGACCAGAGTGAATTATTGTTTAAAGCAAATATTTACTCTGGCCATTTTTCCCTTTTGACCATGCATAATACGGCGGTGCGTTGGCAAGACCACAGACTTAAGGCTATGATGCAAAGTATCAATATGCCATAGGATTCCATATGACCGTTTCACAGGTTCCAGCTGAAGCCATCACTGCGCTCGAAAGCGGCAATCTTATCGAGGCAGTCAAAATAACGCGCGAACGTAACGGCATCGGTTTAAAAGAATCCAAAGACGCGGTAGACGCTTTCATCAAAGCTAATCCTCGCGCGGCCGACACCACAATCAAGGCTAATCCGGGGCTTAAACGACGACTTATTTCTGAAAGGTCGTCAGGCTACGGCAATAAGGCGATTGCATTCATCGGCCTGTTTCTAGTCGGTACTATCTTGTATCTGGCTGCCAGTCAGTTATTTTGGTGATAGAGCAAGTGCAGCGTTTGTTGATAATTGCTAAAGCATCTACCCTTATGAAAAAAAATTTACTTACAACGGTTTTGGTCATCCTTTCTTCCTCATTCACCAGCAATATTGCTGTGGCTGAAAACGGTTCGCCTTATCTATATATTTTAGGTGTGACACAAGATGCCGGCTCCCCGCAGATAGGTTGTTATGCCCCGCATTGCTTGCCGGGCTGGAGCAATCAAGCACTGCGACGCACTGCCACATCACTTGCATTAATTGATCCGCATGCAAACAAAAAATACCTGTTTGAAGCCACGCCAAACCTTCCAGAACAACTGTACCAACTGGAAGTTGAAGCGCCATCTGCTGGTTACCCACTTTCAGGAATTTTCTTGAGCCATGCCCATATTGGACATTACGCTGGACTCATGTTTTTAGGCCATGAAGCTATGGGTGCTAATAACGTGCCCGTTTATGCCATGCCACGCCTGTATGATTTCCTACAAAATAACGGACCGTGGAGCCAATTGGTTAGTTATAAAAATATCGATTTGATGCACTTGCAAAATGAAAAAGTTGAGTCGCTTGGTGAAATAAAAGTGACGCCCTTTTTGGTACCACATCGTGATGAATTTTCCGAAACGGTCGGCTATCGCATTGCTGGGCCGAATAAATCAGCTTTATTTATTCCTGATATCAATAAATGGTCGGCATGGAAAACCAATTTAGCCGATATTATAAAGACGGTAGATTATGCGCTTATCGATGCCACTTTCTATGCCGATGGTGAATTGCCCGGCCGTGACATGTCGAAAATTCCGCACCCTTTTGTTGTTGAAAGTATGAAAGCACTTCAGCATTTGCCAATTGAACAACGTAATAAAATATGGTTTATCCATATGAACCACACAAACCCATTGCTAAATACTCACAGTAAAGAAAGTGAGTTAGTACGAAGCAAAGGTTTTAATATAGCGATTGAAGGTACACGTTTGCCATTATAAAAAGGAATGAGGTTATGAAAATTGATGAATCGGTTAATATATTTGGCGAGCCATTAGAAACTTGTGGTGAAAACCCAAAGACTGGTTTTTTTCGAGATGGCAAATGCAATACCTGCAAAGACGATCATGGTTCACATACCGTTTGCGTTGAAGCATCGCAAGCATTCTTAGAATATTCCAGATTTCGTGGCAATGATTTATCAACGCCAATGCCGGAGTATAATTTCCCCGGATTAAAGAGCGGAGATAGTTGGTGTTTGTGCGCATCTAGATGGCTAGAGGCCGCAGAAAACGACATGGCGCCTCGCGTTCATCTGAAAAGAACGCATATTAAAGCCTTAGAAATTGTTCCTCTTGAGCTACTCAAAAAATACGCTGTTGATCTTAATTAGATTCAAAGAAACTGCAAAGCACCGGTCTTCTGAAATTGACGCACCAAATATGCGCAAGCATTAATCTAATGTTGTCTCTTGCTACCCTTTAACGCCTATTTTGCACTATTATGGTGCAATGAATAGTCTTTCTACCAATGCAGATCAGCTCGCCACACCGATTCTCTGGCTTGATGAGCAGTTGCACATCCACGAATGCAATATGGCGTTTAGTAGTTGGTTGAGCGTGGGCAAACGGCGCTTAGTGGGTATGAGCATCGACCAATTAGATTTAGAAGCCCCGCGTATTAAAGATATCTGCCAGCGTAGTAAGCAATATCAGGCGCGCAGTCAAGCGCAGCGCTTGCGATTGAATTTTGCAGGGCAACTTGAACTTTTTGCCGATGCCTTAATTGTGCGTGAGTTACAAGGTTGGCGAATTGAATGGCATCCTCGTGCTGAATTTGAAGGCGCTGATCCGGCCTTGGCATTGCCGGCCGCTTTGTCGATGGCACTAAAAGGCTTGGCACACGAATTACGTAATCCATTGGCGGGCTTAAAAGGCGCGGCGCAACTGTTACAAAAAAAATTGGTCGATCAACCGCAATCGCATGCCCTACTGCAATTAATTGAAAGAGAAGTGGTACGTTTAACTATTCTGATTGATCAATTTTTAAATCCAGCGCCGCCCAAAGCACATAAACCCCTCAATATTCATAGCGTGTTGGAAACGGTTCGACAACTGGTGGATGCAGAAGCCGGTTGGTCGGTGAAAATTGAGCGCGATTACGATCCAAGTTTGCCCACCATTCATGGTGACGATGATCGATTAACCCAGGCTGTTTTGAATTTAGTCCGCAATGCCTTGCAATCTGGCGCCAGCACCATCACCTTGCGAAGTCGTGCTGAGCATCAAATTAAAATTGCCGAAAAACTTTACCGATTAGCAATACGTATTGAAATTGCCGATAACGGCCGTGGCGTTCCCGATGATCTGCAAGAAAAAATATTCTTACCTTTGGTTTCTGGCCGAGCCGAGGGCACCGGACTGGGTTTGCCATTGGCCTTACAGATTGCTCGTGAGCACCATGGTTCCTTGAGTTTTCGTTCACGCGCTGGCCACACCGTGTTTACTATTTTGCTACCGATTGAACAGGAATGAACATGAGCCATTCAGAAATTTGGTTAATTGATGATGATGCCTCCATACGCTTTGTGCTGACTGAAGCACTAACGGACAGTGGTTACAAGGTGCGAAGTTTTGAATCCAGCCAAGCGGCATTAATGGCGTTAAATGAAGACGACATGCCTTCTTTGTTATTCACCGATATTCGAATGCCTGGTGGCAGTGGTCTTGATTTTCTTGAAACGGTCAAACAAAGCCATCCGCAATTACCCATTATCGTCATGTCGGCATTCACCGACATTAGCAACACGGCCAGCGCCTTTCGTGGCGGCGCCATTGAATACATTGCCAAACCTTTTGATTTGGATGAACTGTTAAATGTCGTTGCCAAGAGCTTGCCAAAAACCATTCATCTCGATCTTGGGGCTGTCAAACAACCTGCTGTGATGGAAACTGCGTTGTTGGGTAAATCGCCAGAGATGCGTGAATTATTCAAGCAAATTGGACGCATGGCACAAATGCCGCTCAGTGTTTTAATTACTGGCGAAACCGGCACTGGCAAAGAGTTAGTGGCACGCGCGTTGCACCAAGAATCTCCGCGAAGCGCCAAACCTTTTATTGCTTTAAATACCGCAGCAATTCCAAACGAGTTGCTTGAATCGGAATTATTCGGTCACGAAGCCGGCGCATTCACCGGCGCAACACAACAGCGTATTGGCCGCTTTGAACAAGCCCAAGGTGGCACCTTATTTCTTGATGAAATTGGCGATATGCCAATCGCCTTGCAAACCCGATTACTGCGCGTGCTTGCTGAAGGGGAATTTTACCGTGTCGGTGGACGCGCTTTAATCAAGGTTGATGTACGTGTGATTGCAGCCACCCATCAACCGCTCGAAGAGCTGGTTAATTCAAAACGCTTTCGTGCCGATTTATTGCATCGATTAAATGTCTTGCGCATTCGTTTGCCGGCCTTGCGAGCACGCAAACAAGATATCGGTCTATTGGCTGAACATTTCTGTTTGCAAGCCACGCATCAATTAAATATTCAACCAAAAATACTGAGCAAATCATTGCTGTCGGCAATGAGCAACTATGATTGGCCGGGCAATGTTCGAGAGTTAGAGAATGCATGTTGGCGAATGGCTTCCAGCACCTCGCACCAACAATTGGAAATAAACGATTGGCAGGAACTTGAGGCTCCCATCCATTCGAGCTCAGCCACTTGGCAAGAGCAATTAACCCATGTGGTACTGAGCCGACTCCAACAAGGCCAACAACTCATTCACGCACCACTGAAGCAAGAATTCGAACAATGCCTGCTTGATGCCGCGCTTCAGTTCACCGACGGGCATCGACAACAAGCAGCGCTGTTGCTCGGCTTAGGTCGCAATACGCTGAGTCGTAAATTAGCGCAAGTTCAAAAATAATAAGGAGCACAACATGGCCATAATCATACGCAGCGCTGAACTCAATGATGCCGATTGTTTGGTGGCTTGGGCGCAAGCGATGGCTTTGGAAACCGAACAAAAAATTCTGCCCGATACACACATTGTTCCGGGTATTGCGGCTGGTTTAGCGAACCCCCATTTAGCTCGCTATTTGGTGGCTGAAATCGATGGCGTGCCAGCAGGCACATTAATGCTAACCTCTGAATGGAGCGACTGGCGAAATGGTCTTTGGTTATGGATTCAAAGTGTTTATGTGGCGCCTGAACATCGGCGCAAAGGGGTTTATCGTGCACTGTATGCCTATGTGCAGGAACTAGCAAAACAAGATGCAAGCATTTGTGGCATTCGCTTATATGTTGAGAAAGAAAATCATAATGCCCAGCAAACTTATCAATCGCTTGGCATGATTGATGCGCACTATTTAATCTATGAGCAAGCCACGCGAGTAATCAAATGAAACTAGCCGTTTATAGTGCACAAGACTACGATCGTGAATATTTGAGCCAAGCCAATGCTGAGTTCGGCCATCAATTACATTTTATTGATGAAGCGCTTGACGTGCAAAACACACAGCTTGCAAAAGGTTGCCAAGCGGTCAGTATTTTTGTCAACGATAAAGCCGATTACGCGGTCATCGAAAAACTGTCACAGCAAGGCGTTGGTTTATTGGCATTGCGCTGTACTGGATTTAATCATGTTGATTTATCGGCAGCCAAACAGTTTGGCATCAGCGTGGTGCGCGTCAGAGAATACCCCCCTCATGCGGTTGCCGAACACGCTGCTTTATTGATGCTGGCACTTAACCGAAAATTGTTAATGGCACATGCTCGCGTACAACATAATAATTTTTCACTGAATGGCTTGATGGGTTTTGATTTGCATGGCAAAACCATTGGCATCATTGGGGCAGGAAAAATTGGCGAGGCGTTTTGTAAAATCGCAAAAGGCTTCGGTTGCCATGTTATCGCTTTTGATATTATTCACAACAGCAGTTTTATAGATGCTGGTGGTCATTTTGTATCACTTACTGAACTAGCCAAACAAGCCGATATCATTTCATTGCATTGCGCGTTAACGCCTGAGACCACGCATTTAATCGATCAGCATTTTATAGCGCAATGTAAAAAAGGCGTATTGCTTATCAATACCAGCCGAGGCGCCGTCATTGATACCCATGCGGTGTTGCCAGCATTACGAAATAATCATTTGGGCGGGCTGGCCATGGATGTTTATGAATATGAAGCGGGTTTGTTTTTTCAAGACCACTCAAACGCAGCCATGGCCGATGAATTATTAAAACAATTGCAAGCCATCTCGAATGTGATTATTACCGGGCATCAAGGATTTCTAACGGTTGAAGCCTTCTCTCGTATTTGCCAGACTACTCTGGAAAGTGTCCGTGCTTTCGAAAATGGGTCTGAATTGCTTAACGCCATTACGCTTTAATTCTGCAAGATTTGTTTTGCCGTTTTAATTTCTGGGCAAAAATCGAAATGCACTTCAATGCCGTGCGCCTCTAAAAGTGCAGCGATTTGCCGCTGACGCATCTGAAACATCTGAAATTGCTGTTCCAGTTGTTCAGCTGTTTTTGCTTTTAGATCCACTTGCATAAGGGTCCACTGGTGGTAATCCAATAAAGCAATGTGTGCGGTATTATTTTCAAAATAAATTAAAGGCTCTGGCGCTGTATCCAGCCAGGCGGTTTGTTTTGGTGCAAATAGCGCGGTTTCAATGAGCGGCCAAACCGGTTCTAAACCATTGTGTTGGTATTGCATCGCCATCAGCGCCACTAAATCATTCAGCGTCATGTAGCGCGCATGTTCAATAGCCACAGAAAATAGCTGTTGTGCGAGTAAGGCCGTGCCAGCACCGGCCATGCCGCGTTCCATGAGGTCTTCTTCTAACTTATTTTTCACTTGTGCCATTGAAGAGCTAGGACCAGATAAAACAATGGGCACTAATCGTAATGGACCACCTTGAAAAATAGCATCGGGCTGCAAGCCTGCAGGCATGGTTTGCGCATCAGCGCCAATGCTGAGCAAGCGCGCTTCGGCAGATTTTGGCGATAATTGCGTTAGTCGGGCAATTTCAGCATGCACCGGCCATGTATGCCGCAATATTTCTACCGGGTCAAAACTAGCGCCGGCGATACTAATGTCAATATCCGTATGTGGTGCAATCCAAGTCCGCAGATCTTCCGCAATTAAGGCACCTAATTCGCTAGCCTCAGAAACACACAGCGCTGATTTTTGCATTTGCTGGCCTGGGCAAAGTTCTAAGGCCAACAATCCGTAACTGTAAATGGGTTCAATCATGCGGTACCATACTGTAGAGTTTGGAATTAGGTTTAAAGCACTAGTTAAGACTTATTATTATGTATAGTCTAACGAGTTTAATAGTCATTCAGGAGCAAAACATGCAACCAACAAGACGCGTAGCCATTTTAGGCGGAGTACGCATCCCTTTCTGCCGCAACAATACAGCTTATTATGATGTTGGAAATTTGGGCTTATCCACCATTGTATTAGGCGCTTTAGTGGAAAAATTCCAGCTTCAGGGTGCAACGTTGGGTGAAGTGGCTATGGGCGCGGTGCTCAAGCATTCTTCTGATTTTAATTTGGCTCGCGAAGCCACCTTGTCATCGGGGTTATCGCCCCATACGCCAGGCCTTACCTTGCAGCGTGCCTGCGGTACGGGCTTGGATTCACTAATTACCGTTGCCAATAAAATTGCCGTTGGGCAAATTGAGGTTGGTGCAGGCGGTGGCTCCGATACCACTTCGGACGTGCCGATCTCAGTAGGTAAAAAAATGCGCCGTCGATTGCTCAATCTAAATCGTGCAAAAACCTTAGGTGAGCGCATTAAAGCGGCCATTAAAAGTTTTTCGTTTGCTGAATTTAAACCTGAATTTCCTGGTGTTGCCGAGCCTCGTACCGGTAAAAGCATGGGTGAAAGTTGCGAAGATATGGCCAAGACTTGGCAGATTACGCGTGAGGCGCAAGATCAGTTGGCGTATGATTCGCATCACAAAGCCGCTGCGGCTTATGCGCGTGGTTTCTTTGATGATTTAGTGGTGCCATTTCGCGATTTGAGTAAAGATAATATTCTGCGTGCCGATACCAGCTTAGAAAAACTGGCCACCTTAAAGCCAGCATTCGATAAGCGTTCTGGCAAAGGCACACTGACTGCAGGCAATTCCACCAATTTGAGTGATGGCGCCTCGGTGGCCTTATTGTCGAGTGAGCAATGGGCAACGGAACATAACAAAGAAATCCAAGCGTATTTAGTCGATGCGCAAGTGGCAGCCGTTGATTTTGTTGGCGGTGATGGCTTGTTGATGGCACCGGCATGGGCAGTGGCGCAATTACTCAAACGCAATAATTTGAGCTTGCAGGATTTTGATTTCTACGAAATCCATGAAGCCTTTGCCGCGCAAGTGTTGTGCACCTTGAAAGCCTGGGAATCTGAGGAATTCTGCAAAGAGAAGTTGGGCATGGATAATGCGCTTGGTTCGA
Organism: Arenimonas sp.; assembly: GCA_017987065.1. Classification (GTDB taxonomy): domain Bacteria; phylum Pseudomonadota; class Gammaproteobacteria; order Xanthomonadales; family Xanthomonadaceae; genus Arenimonas. Next base: position 1,526 of record JAGNUI010000036.1, on the reverse strand, counting down.
TTGATCGCAGTAAACTCAATGTGGTTGGTTCCTCGCTCGCGCTTGGTCATCCGTTCGCGGCAACCGGTGCACGTATTGTGGCCACCGCCGCAAAACTGCTGAAGGAAAAAGGCCAAGGCCGCGTGTTGATTTCTATCTGCACCGCCGGCGGCATGGGCGTAGCGGCGATTGTTGAACGTTGATTTGACTACCCCGCCCTCCGGGCACCCCTTCATGAATGAAGGGGAATTATTCGGTATTTAATCGCATACATTCCCCTTCGGATTCGAAGATACAAGGGGTGGCGCGTAGCGCCGGGGTAGTCATGCCTCTACTGCGGCAACCACGGAATGCCGTGTTCGTTGCGTTGCTCGGACACCGCTTCGGCGGCAATTTTTTCTTGCAAAGACACGCCGGACATTGGCAGTGGTTGCTCATTATTCAATACTCTGCGGGCATTATTGGCGGCATTAAATGCTTGCTCGAACTGTTGTTCGCTGGCATAGATTTGGCCAAGCTGGTTCCAGCTTTCGGCACCGCCACCTTGGGCAATAGCGCGTTGCCAGTAGGAAATCGCTTCCGGTGTTTGCCCGCAAGCTTTAGCCCAAGTGCCAAGCGTATACAACAAATCAGCATCTGTACTATTGGCCGAAAGAAAAGCCGCAATGCGTGCAAATAAGGCTTTATCGTTATGCGCCAGATTACTTAAAGCTATGACATACGGTTTTTGATAATTGGATTCAATGGCCTCAATGAGCGCTATGCTGGCAGAGTTTTGCATGCCTAGGGCAATTGCGCGCTTACTGAAACCTTCGGCGAGCGCATTGCTAGCTGAATTGTTCGGCTTACTTTCCTGCCAACGTTGCCAAAGGGTCTCGGCTGAGTTGGCATTGATTAAATATTGGTGTTGATAGAGTGCGCTCAAATAATCTTGTTGTTTGGCGCTTAATCCATGCCCGCGTGCGGTTAACCAGTTTTTGGCTAAATCAAATTGCTGCATGGCAATCGCCGATTCAATGGCAATGCCTCGTGAAATTGGCGACCACTCGCTACTCGGGCGAGTCATCATCACTTCTAGAGCTTGTTTTGCATTGCCCTGTTTGAGTAAAGCACGGGCATTATTGGAGGCGGCAAGACTTGGATTAGATAAATTAAGGCGCTCTAAGAACTGAGCAGCACCAACCCAGTCTTCTTGCGCAACGGCAGCCTGACGCGCGCCGAGCAAGGCTAAATCTCGAACGTTTTTTTCTTCTGCGGCTTTGCTCAATAATTTTTGTGCGCGGTCGTAGCGACCTTCGTAAAATGCGGTCAGACCATTATTTAAACGACTCTTCGCTTGTTTTTGTGCGTATCGATTCCAAGCATGATAAGGCAATCGCAATAAGTACCAAATAAACCAAAGCGCAAACAGCGATAAAATCCCAGCGAAAAGTGCGAACGCTACGGTCGTGGTTATGGTGGTACCATGCCAGCGGATAACGACTTCGCCAAAATCTGGCGATAAAAACTGCCAAGCCAATGCGCCAAGCGTCGCCATGATTAGCCAC
>JAGNUI010000167.1 GCA_017987065.1 Arenimonas sp. | reverse complement strand
CAGATGCAAGGGCTTTCACCGAATTGGGAAATTTGGAGTTTGGTGCAAGGCGGCTTTAGTCCATGGCAGGCCTTGCGTGCCGCAACCATCGACGGAGCGGACTACCTTGGTTATGCAGCTGAACTCGGTTCGATTGAAGCCGGCAAACGTGCTGATTTGGTGATTACCAATACCAATCCACTTGATAACATTCAAAACACTATCGACACCGCGTATGTCATGGTCAATGGTCGTTTGTTTGATGCCGCAAGCATGGCTGAAATTGGTGGCAAAAATCGCCCCGCACCGGAGTTTTATTTTAGCCAACAACAAGCCGGTTTAAGCGTCGGTCAAGAGTTCGGCCCAACCATGGAAGTCCAAGGCGATTGATTGCTGATTCTTTCTATGGATATCTTGTTACACTGAAAGGCGCCGGATTCGGCGCTTTTCATTTTGGAGGAAAAATGAAATTTTATATCTCCCTGCCCGATCCAACATTAGCCGTTGGCGCGAACAGTGCATTTAGTTTTTCCGCACATGGTGTGGAAGAATTTGCTGCACAATTGCAACGCGCACTAAGCAATGCTTCGTATATTCAATCTTGGTTGGCTAGTTTAGATGAAGAGGATGCAGAATTAGTGGCGGCTGATTTATTAGCCATTGACGCCAATGCAAAAGTGACTGGCACACAACATGATTTGAGTTTTTCGCTACTTGCCAACACCACATTGAATGGCTCTGCATTCAAACATCGTATGCGCTTATTGGCCGGCAATCATTGGCAATTGACGGATGTGAAATAGTATCCGATCTTGAGCATCAATGTGGCGGCTTATCCGCTATCATGAAACAGGCTAAAGTGAATTAAAAACTACTCTGGAGATTATTATGAACATGTTACAGAACGGAAAGGCTTTGGCGTTAGCGCTCGTACTCAGTGCAATTGCCGGTTGCGCTTCATCACCTACTGTCAGCGTCCAACAAGATAGCAGCGCTGATTTCAGCAGGTTTCAGACTTTTGGCTTTCTTGAGCCACTGGGTACTGACCGTCAGGGCTACCAGACCATCGTGTCGCAAACGCTACGGCAGGCGGCAACGCGTGAAATGCAAGTACGTGGCTTCCGTTATGACCCACAGTCGCCACAGTTGCTTGTCAATTTCGGCGCTGATCTCAATGACCGGATGCGGGTGAACACGACGACACAACCAATGAGCAGGCATCGTAACTCGTTTAACCACAGAAGTGGTTTCTACAGCCCCTGGCCGATGCATACGCAGACTACAACCGTAACCCAATATCAAGAAGGCGCAGTCCGCATCGATGTGGTTGATGCCAGCCGTCGGCAACTGGTCTGGGAAAGCGTAGTAAGAAGCCGGATTACCGACAGCACTAGAAATGATGTGGCTTCGGCGCTCGATGAGGCCGTCAGGTTGGGATTCGCCCGTTTCCCAGTTGCGGGAACCAGCGCTGGACAGGCCCCTATCAAGCCGTAAGTGATTTTAGGCGAAAGCCGGCCAAAGAAAAACCTGATTTAAGTCGTCAATCTTGCTAATGCCTGCGCATTTTATTCACATGACTATCACAACGTTCGGATGCAAGCTGAAGATCCGAACAATAAAGTGGCAGATCACTGGAGCTTGACCATGCATCAACGTAAAACGCACACCACTGGTTGCACCATTGCAATGCTTGCCACTGCCCTGCTGGCGGCACCCGTATTTGCCCAGAGTGCCACCTTGGCCAGCCAAGTGGCCACTGATGAAGCGCGTTTAATCGACCTCTTCAAAAAGCTGCATGCCAATCCTGAATTATCGATGCAAGAAACCGAAACCGCCGCCTTGCTTGCCAAAGAATTTAAGGCCAATGGCTTCGAAGTTCAGACGGGGATCAACAAAACGGGCGTGGTAGGCATTCTCAGAAATGGCCCAGGACCCGTAATTTTGTTCCGTGGCGATATGGATGCACTTCCGGTTAAAGAAGAAACCGGCCTTTCCTATGCCAGCACCAAAACTGGCACCACATTGGATGGCATTAAAAGCCCGATTACCCATGCCTGCGGGCACGATGCGCACGTAACCTGGCTGATTGGCGTAGCCAAAGTGATGGCTGCGCAGAAAGCCAATTGGTCTGGAACTCTCATTTTGGTTGGCCAGCCAGCAGAGGAAGCCTATATGGGCGCTAAAGGGATGATTGATGACGGCCTGTATCCGAAAATTCCTGAGCCATCGGTGGTTTTCGCCTCTCACACCAATCCGCTTTGGCCGGCAGGCTCGGTTGGCTTAGGCCAAGGGCGCCGTATGGCGGGCGCAGACCAAATGGTTGTTACCCTGAAAGGTGTTGGTGGCCATGGCTCCACTCCGCATGCTTCAAAAGATCCTATCGTGATGTCGGCACAAGCCATTCTGGCGTATCAAACGATTATTAGCCGCCGCATCGACCAAACCGAACCAGTCGTGCTAACAGTTGGCGCAATTAACTCCGGTACTGTGGGCAACATCATTCCAGATAGCGCAACCATGCGATTGAGTTTACGTTGGTATAACCCAGACGCACGCGATCAAATGGTTGCCATGGTTAAACAGACGACTGACGCCATTGCGGTGGGGAATGGCATGCCTGCTGACCGTATGCCCGTGTATGAAAATATTCAATCCATTACCTCAGTCACTAACGATGACGAACTGGTGCTGGCTATGCGCCCGGTTCTAGCGCAAGCACTTGGCAAGGAAAATGTTTACCCCGGCACACCCATGCAGATGGGCTCGGAAGATTTCCAGATGTTAGGCGATCCGATCAAAGGCGTTAAAATTCTGCACATGGAAGTAGGCGTGGCTAAACCAGAAGTACTAAAAGCTTTTATGGAAAATGGCAGTATGCCGCCATACATGAATCACCACCCAAAATTCCAAGTGGAATTACCCGCTATTGCCGCCGGTGTAAAAGCTAATGCAGCGGTATTGCTGGAATTATTGAAAAAATAAGTCTCACCCTTCATGGCAATTATAAAACCCCAGTATTTGCTGGGGTTTTGTTTTAAGCGCTTTATAATGGCGCTACACAAAGGATACCTCAATGCCAAAATCCAACGTCATCGAACACACCCAACAATGGATTGAAGAAGTGGTTATCGGGCTGAATTTTTGTCCGTTTGCTAAACGTGAGATTCGCAAAAATGCGGTGCGTTTTATTTTGAATGAAAGCGGCGATATGCAGGAAACGCTTCAGCAGCTCATTGCTGAATGTGAACTCCTTGATGCCAACCCAGATACTGAAACAACATTACTGATTTTACCGAATGGCTTCGAAGATTTTCTTTATTACCTTGATCTCACAGAAATGGCTGAAGATTTATTAGCCGAACAAGGTTATGAAGGTGTTTACCAAGTTGCCAGTTTTCACCCGGAATATTGCTTCGCCG
>JAGNUI010000035.1 GCA_017987065.1 Arenimonas sp. | reverse complement strand
CAATGCGTGTTAGTGCATCAAAGAACAAATTAAAATCCATTTGCAACGCGCTTAATACATGCACTAATTGCGAATAGCACAAAGGATTAGTTTCTAATGCATGAACATTTATGCCAAGTTTATTGGCTAACAGCCCATTCCACTGCTGATGAAATGCTCGGTTGTAACCCGTTAAACTTTTTTGCAGTGGTGCTACATCATTAATTAATGGCATGAGCGCATTGGCCAAGCGCGCCAGATTCCACTGCGCTATGGCTGGCTGATTACCGTAGCAATAACGCCTGCCCTCGGCATCGGTGGTGTTTGGCGTCCATTGTAAATCGTATTTTTCGAGCCAGCCGTAAGGGCCGTAATCGATGGTCTCTGATAGAATCGACATATTGTCGGTGTTCATCACGCCATGCACAAAACCAACCGACATCCATTGCGCCAAAAGCTTGGCCGTGCTTTGACAAACCGCATCAAAAAATTGCGCGTAACGCGAAACCGATTGCGCATCAATGTCCGGAAAATGATTGTTGATCGTGTAGTCTGCGAACTGCTTGAGCAAAACAATATCATCACGCGCCGCAGGCAATTCAAAATGTCCGAAGCGCAAGAACGATCCCGACACGCGGCAGACAATAGCGCACCGTTCTTGTTTTGCATTTCCATCGTAAAACATATCTCTAATTGCCAACGATTCAGAATTAATCAACGACAACGCCCGCGTGGTGGCAATTCCTAAATGAAACATCGCCTCGCTGCATAAGAATTCGCGGATGGATGAGCGCAACACCGCACGACCATCGGCATGGCGCGAATACGGCGTTGGCCCAGCACCTTTCAGTTGCAAACTAAATAACGTATCGCCTGATTGCAGCTCGCCCAAGTTAATGGCGCGACCATCGCCCAATTGCCCGGCCCAATGACCAAACTGATGACCACCATAAACCGTGGCATACGGTTTGGAGTTTTGCCCCACCTCATTGCCTGCTAATACACGCATAAAATCAGCGTTGTTTTTTAGATCATCCGACAAGCTTAATAAATTTGCGGTTTCTTCAGACCATAGCACTAACTTTGGATTCAAAACTGGCGTAGGCCGCACAAAAGACAAAGCCGCATGTTGAACTTGCCGTGTGCTGTTTTCAGTTACGGCATCGGCTGGTAAGTGGGAAATAAATTGATTGGAGAATTCAGGTTGCAAAGCGATTCCAGCGGTAAATGATGTAAATAGCATTACATACTAATTTCGAGTGCGTGAAGACAAACTCTAATTGCTTGATTTTAAAGACTGCCGCGCCATGATGTGTTAATCAGGGCTTACGTGAATAGCGTAAATTTGCTAATCTGTTAGCCTCATTCTTCACTAAAAACAAGCATTTGCTTGCTCTATCTTATGGAAAAAAGTTTCGATCCCAGTCAGTTTGAAGGCAAATGGTACGCGCACTGGGAACAGTCCGGTTGTTTCAAACCATCGGGAGTTGGCGAACCCTACACCATCATGTTGCCGCCACCGAACGTGACTGGCACCTTGCACATGGGTCATGCCTTTCAACACACCTTGCAAGATGCTTTGATTCGTTATCACCGCATGAAAGGCTTCAACACGCTCTGGCAAGTGGGCACTGATCACGCCGGCATCGCCACCGAAATGGTGGTGGGTCGCAATCTTGCGCTTGAGGGCAATGGCGAAACGCGCGACACGTTAGGCCGCGAAAAATTCATTGAAAAAGTCTGGCAATGGAAACAAGAATCCGGCAACACCATCACTCGTCAAATGCGCCGAATGGGCACATCTGGCGACTGGAGCCGCGAACGCTTCACCATGGACGAAGGCTGTTCTGACGCGGTAATTGAAACCTTCGTGAAACTGTTTGAGCAGGGTTTAATTTATCGCGGTCAGCGCTTAGTGAATTGGGATCCGGTATTAAAAACCGCGATATCCGATTTGGAAGTTATTTCCGAAGAAGAAAATGGCTTTATGTGGTCAATCAGCTATCCGCTTGCCGATGGTACAGGCAGTTTAGTGGTGGCCACTACGCGCCCAGAAACCATGCTCGGCGATACCGCTGTGATGGTGCATCCGGAAGACGAACGCTATCAACATTTAATCGGCAAGTTCGTAAAGCTGCCGCTATCAGATCGCGAAATTCCAATTATTGCTGATGATTACGTGGATCGCGAATTTGGCACCGGCGTTGTAAAAGTAACACCTGCGCATGATTTTAACGATTACGCAGTTGGCCAACGGCATAGCTTGCCGATGATAAATATTCTGACCTTTGATGCCAAAATAAACGACAATGCGCCCGAAAAATACCGTGGTTTAGAGGTTAAAGCGGCGCGCAAAGCGGTGCTGGCTGATTTAGTCGAGCTTGATTTATTGGTTGAAGAAAAGCCACACAAACTGCAAGTGCCACGTGGCGATCGCACTGGCCAAATTATTGAGCCGTATCTCACCGACCAATGGTTTGTGAAAATGGATACCCTTGCCGCCCGCGGCTTGGAATTGGTTGAAAATGGGCAGGTCAAATTCGTGCCAGAAAATTGGATTAACACCTATCGCCATTGGATGAGCAATATCCAAGATTGGTGTATTTCTCGGCAATTATGGTGGGGGCATCGTATTCCGGCTTGGTATGATGAAGCCGGCAATATTTATGTTGGCCGTGATGAAGTAGTCGTTCGTAGCCAACATAATTTAGGTGCCGAAATTAATTTAATTCGTGATAACGATGTTTTGGAAACCTGGTTCTCATCATCATTATGGTCGCATGCAACGCTTGGCTGGCCGAATGAACAATCTATGGCTGAGCTGGATTTTGCCAACCGATTACCCACCTCTGTTTTAGTTACCGGTTTCGATATCATTTTTTTCTGGGTTGCCCGGATGATTATGATGACTGATCATTTCACAGGCCAAGTACCGTTTAAAGATGTCTATATTACTGGCTTAGTGCGCGATAAAGACGGCCAGAAAATGTCTAAGTCGAAAGGCAATATCCTCGATCCCATTGATATTATTGATGGCATTAGTTTGGATGCGTTAATCAAAAAACGTACCACCGGCTTAATGAAACCAACCGATGCGCCAAAGATTGAGAAAGCCACGGCCAAAGAATTTCCCGATGGCATTGCGGCTTTCGGCGCCGACGCCCTGCGTTTCACTTTTGCATCTTTGGCTACCCATGGCCGCGATATCAAATTCGATATGGAGCGCTGCGGCGGCTACAAGAACTTCTGCAATAAATTATGGAACGCGGCGCGTTTTGTGTTGATGCATTGCGAAGATTTTACTGCCACGGGCAAACCCATTGCAGCATCTGAATCCGAACGCTGGCTACTCAGTCAATTAGCAACCGTCACCGAACAAACACAGCAGCATATTGCCGACTACCGTTTCGATTTAGCCTCTACTGCTCTCTACGAATTCACTTGGAACACATATTGCGATTGGTTCTTGGAATTTGCCAAGCCTGCACTTGCTGGCGATGATGCGCAAGCCGCCAACAGCATGCGTCATACCTTGCTATTTGCCTTAGAAGCCACGTTGCGTTTGTTGCATCCGCTGATGCCATTTATCACCGAAGAAATCTGGCAAACCATTGCACCGAAACTCGGCATCACCGGCAATTCAATTAGCACACAGTCTTACCCAGAAACGGTTGATTTCAGCAACACCGACAGCAGCGCCGTAGCTAACATTGAATGGCTGAAAGCCTTGGTAGCCAGTATTCGGAGCATTCGTAGCGAAATGGGTATTTCACCTGCCAAATCCATTCCGCTGTTGTGGCAATCGGCTAATACCGACGACAAAGCGTGTTTGAACAATCTTGAAAGTAGCCTTAAATTCTTGGCAAAAATTGAATCCATCACGGAACTTTCAGGCGAAGCACCGGCTTCTGCCACGGCATTAATTGGCGAGCTGCAAATATTTATTCCCATGGCCGGCTTAATTGATTTAAGCGCCGAAAAAGCCCGCTTAGCCAAAGAACTAAAACGCATTGAGATTGAAATTGCTAAATGCCAAGGTAAGCTAGCCAGCGAAACCTTTGTGGCTAATGCGCCTGAAATAGTGGTGGCGCAAGAGCGACAGCGATTGCTGGATTGGCAAGCACAACAATTGGCGCTAGGCGCGCAGTTGCAGAAATTGGAATGAATCACTACCCCGCCCTTCGGGCATCCCTTCACTTGTGAAGGGGAATAAAACAATGCAACGAATTCCCCTTCGTTTACGAAGCGGTGGCGCGTAGCGTCGGGGTAGTCGAACAGATTACGAAGAAAAATCGAAATCCATCAATTCAATAGCCATTACAATGCCTTCCTCACGGCCTTTCACGGCCGGATAATAGTTCGGCCGGCGGCCAATTTCATTAAAGCCTTCAGTATCGTACAGTGCAATAGCATGCGGATTGGAAGGCCGCACTTCCAGGAAGATGCGTTGTAATTGATGCCAGCGCGCCACTTCAAAAACCTGTTTTAACAAGCGTCGTCCGTGGCCACGGCCTTGATGTCCTGGTGCAACGCAAAGATTGAGCAAGTGCCCTTCCCCGCCAGCGCAACTCAATACAAAATAGCCAATGATTCCAAATCGACCTTCTAACAACCAGCACTCATGTCCGGCTAATAGGCAATCTCGAAATATTCCAGCCGTCCATGGAAACAAATAGGATTGCAGCTCCACAGCCATCACAGCATTAATATCGATTTGCTTAATCAACCGGAGCTGCTGGTCAGTGACTTTTTGCGTGCTCATTTCGATTTCAAGTGTAAGCGTATTTTCTGCCAAACCATTCGTTTAGCTAAACAATCACGGCCGATGTTTCCATTTATCAGCTCTGACAAATCAATATCTTTTGCCACACGTTGAATATTTTGGCCTAACCGAGTTTGCCAAAAGCTATTGTCTAAAGCACGGGTTTGGTTATCCACTATCTCAACAGATCTTGGGATGACTTCAAACAACTGTATGCCTAATGCGTTCAGCCGTTGTTGTTGCTCGGTACTATATGGCATTAAGCAATCTTCGATTTTGGCTTGAGCTTTAACCACAACCAATAGGCTGGACCTGAAATAGCGTAAGTGGCGGCCATTAGCAACAACACCCGCGGTGGATCAATAAATAAAGCAACCAGCACGCCAACTACTAATATGGCCATTCTAAATGGCACTTTATCTTCTCGTTGTTTGTCTTGACCAGAGCCCTTAAAGCTGGTGTAGCGGAAACGAGAAACCATCAACAAAGCACAGGTGACTGTTAATGCCAATGCAAAATAACGGAGCTCTTGGCCATTCCAACCGAATTCATTCATTGACCAAACAAATGCCATCATCATGCCGGCTGCGGAAGGACTATTCAGTCCAATAAACCAGCGTTTATCCACTGAGCCCACTTGCGTGTTGAAACGGGCTAAGCGCAAAGCGGCACAAGCGGCATACAAAAAGGCTGCCGCCCAACCCACTTTACCCAGCAAGGTACCATCAAGCTTCATAGTGCTGAGCGCCCAGTGGTACATCACCAAAGACGGCGCCATTCCGAAACTGACTAAATCAGCCAAGGAATCGTATTGCACACCGAATTCGCTACTGGTACCGGTTAATCGGGCAACACGGCCATCAACCCCATCAAAAACTGCTGCAATAAATATCGCGACACAGGCCACTTCAAAACGGCCACTGGCGGCAGCTAAAATGGCATAGAAGCCTGCAAACATACCGCAGGTGGTTAATAAATTCGGCAACAAATAAATGTGTCGGTTGCGTGGAACTTTGGGGGCTATATTTTCATCCATGCACACAGTTTACCTACAATCTGCCGTCACTGTCCAAAAGGTCTGGGTAATTAATGCTGAAAACGTTACAATTAACACTTAAATGACAAGACTTTAACGCCATGCGCCTATCTCAATTCCATCTAAACACCAGCAAAGAAACCCCTGCCGACGCTGAAATCATCAGCCATCAATTGATGTTGCGAGCCGGCTTAATTCGCAAATTGGGCTCCGGTCTCTACACATGGTCGCCTTTAGGTTTGCGTGTATTGCGGCACGTTGAAAGCGTAGTACGCGAAGAAATGAATCGTGCAGGCGCATTGGAAGTGTTAATGCCATCGATACAACCTCGTGAATTATGGGAAGAAACTGGCCGTTGGGAAAAGTTTGGTGGCCAGCTGTTAAAAATTAAAGACCGCAAACAAGCCGATTTTGTGTACGGCCCTACGCACGAAGAAGTGGTTACTGATTTCGCACGCCAAGAATTACGAAGCTATAAACAATTACCGATTAATTTCTACCAAATCCAAACCAAGTTCCGCGATGAAATTCGGCCCCGTTTTGGTGTGATGCGCGCGCGCGAATTTTTGATGAAAGACGCCTATTCTTTCCATATGACTGCCGAATGTTTAGCGCAAACGTATCAAACCATGTATGACGCTTACAGTCGTGTTTTCACACGTCTCGGCCTGCGATTTCGTGCCGTGAATGCTGATACTGGCGCTATTGGCGGAAGCGCCTCGCACGAATTTCACGTACTTGCCGATTCCGGAGAAGATGCGATTGCGTTCTCAGATGGCTCGAACTATGCCGCTAATATTGAAATGGCCGAAGCACTGCCATTACTTAAAACGCGTGCCAGTGCGCAGCAGGATTTAAGCCAAGTCACCACACCATACCAAAGAACGTGCGAAGCGGTGGCTGAACTATTAGGTATTGATTTATCGCAAACAGTCAAATCAATTGCAGTGATTTCAGAACATGGTTTTACATTAGTTTTAGTACGTGGCGATCATGCGATCAATGAAATTAAACTAGCAAAATTAGCTGGCATGGCTGATTACCGATTGGCTAATGAAGATGAAATCTTAGAATATTTGAATGCCGAACCCGGTTTTTTAGGCCCCATCAATGCTGCCAAGAAAATCACCGTGATTGCTGATCACACGGTCGCTAACATGAGCGATTTCGTGGTCGGCGCCAATAAAAATGGCTTCCATCTGAGTGGTGTGAATTGGCTTCGTGATCTTCCTGAAGCCAATTTCGTTGCCGACATCCGGAATGTCGTAGACGGCGATCCTTCGCCAGATGGCAATGGCACGCTCAGTATTGCGCGCGGCATTGAAGTGGGACACGTGTTCCAACTTGGGCAAAAATACGCCGAAGCAATGAATGCCACCGTTCTTAATCAAGAAGGCAAAGCGCAAATCATGTATATGGGGTGCTATGGCATTGGCGTGAGCCGTATTGTTGCCGCTGCTATTGAACAAAACTTCGATGCTAACGGGATTTGCTGGCCCGAAAATATGGCACCATGGCAAATTGCCATCTGCGTTATCAATCCAAAAAATGATGCCAAAGTGGCCGCTTATGCTGAAAACCTATACCAAAAATTCAGCAAGCAAGGCTTGAGTGTTTGTTTGGACGATAGAGGCTTGCGTCCGGGCGGAATGTTTGCCGACATGGAACTCATTGGCATTCCACACCGCGTGGTGGTTTCTGATCGCGGCATACAAGCCGGCACTTTAGAATATCGTCATCGCAAAGCAGAGGCTTCAGAAAATATGACTGAATCAGAGCTTTGGCAGAGATTTCAAAACAATCAGTAATCATCAACAATTAAGGTGTCTGAAGGTAAAACATCGCCACCTGGCGTGATTACGGTTCGTGTCATGGCTAGTGGATTCATTAACCCAACCCCGCCATTTGAGGTCTGATAGGCAATGATTTGTTGTTCGAAAAGCTGCGCAACCCAGCGCGTCCGATCAGCTAGGCTGGCATCATCTGTCAATACCACTTCTGTGCTTAACATGAACCCGCCGACAAAATAAAAATCGACCTTGAACCGTTGATTCGCGACCGGCTCTAAATTATAGGCAAATTGATCAGCGCGCTCAGAATTCAAGGCAGTAATTTGCAAGTGAGGATTGATTAAATGCGCTGACAAATCCGAATCTGCATCCAGCTCAATGATGGCAATGCGCTTGGGTGAAAACACTTCAGTCTGCAGGCTACTCGAAATAACCAAGCTGTTGCCTGAGAATACAAAGCTCGATTTAGTGAGCCGTTCGATCGTCGCTTTCGCGGTGTCGCCGTTACTTTGATAGAAGAACCGTGTTCTGTTAGCAGTTGTAACGATTTTTATGGATAAAGACATGCATATTTCTCCTAAAGAAAACGTCTTGATGACACCAATAAATTGCCAAATAAAATGCCCGCCACTAAAGCAATCAAGGCGGCCAGCATTGAAAATGCTAAATCCAAACTGCTATTAACATCTTGAGCTAAGGCAACATTTAAAGTGTGGAACCCCAAGCTACCTGGCACCAGCAAAATAATGCCAGGAACACGAATCAATGCACCTGGCCGATTAAATTTTTTGGCAAACACATTCGATACCACCGTAACCACTAAAGCCGCCAGAAACGCTGCCATTGGTAATACACCGTTAACTAATGCTGGAACCAATGAACATATTTTCATCACGCCAAAACCTAATAAAACAGCAGCCATGGCAATGGGGATATCGCGTTTATTGGCTTTGAATAGCACAGCTAAAGCGAATGATCCCGGCAATAACATGGCCCAATACATCCATACTGGCAAGACAGGTGCATTGGCATTCGATAAAAACTGCCAATCCAAGAGCTGAACAATCCCATTTGCAAAAATACTGCCAAATACCAGTTTCATTAATACCGTTACAGCGCCTGCAAATCGGGCACTGCCCGAGACCATCTGTTGGCTAGCCAGTTCGTTCACCGATTGGGTTAACATCAATCCAGGCATCAGTGTAATTAAGGCGGAAACGATAACCGATTGAACACTCAATGGCGCAATGAAACAGGCGACTACTGACACCAAAAAAGTCACCATGAATGCACCAATGGCTTCATGGGCATCATTAATATGGGTGTGTTTGGACGAATACTGAACAACCCAGCCCACTAATAAACCCAAACCAAATGAGGTGATTAAATCAGCCCAACCGGTGCGTGGAAATAAGCTAACCACCATGGCAGACGCCATGCCATAACAAAGTATTTGGAAGTAGGTATTGGCAAGACCAATTTCTTTATCTTTCTCTTTTAATTTATTCAAGCCACCTTGAATATCCATCGTTCCGGCCAGCACTTGTTCAGCAATTGCGTCAGCATCGGACAGCCGGCCTAAATTTGTTTCGCCAGGCTTTAATCGTAATACACGCGTAATGGTATAAGGCTCACCTTTAATAGGGTCTACAAAGCTAATCATAATGCCAGTTGGGTTTGACCAAATACTGACTTCTAAATTTAATTTGGATGCCACACGATCTAAGGCACTTTCTAAACGATTTACTGTCGTTCCAGAGGTATGCAAATGCAATGCCAATTCCAATAAGAAATTGATTCTGGCTTTAAAAAGCTCTTCTGACATACTTGAATTCACAAAAATGTTCTCTCATTCTGCAGCCTTCATTGTAGGGCAAAGCTATTGTTTGTGTAATGCGATAAACTATTAGCACTTAATCGGAAGTTTTGCTGAACATGTCAAGTTGGCTTGAGGTATTCGAACCAAAACTAAGCACAGATCCCGAACACTTAGATTGTCTAGTGGCTACGGGCGATTGGACATTTAAAAACGCCAATGTATTGTTAGCTTTATTGGCCAAACCATACGCAAAAATAACTATAGTTGACGCACGATCCATTCACAGTTTGGATGCCACCGGATCTCAATTACTGCTCACGTTATTGAAAAAATCTGGCCTAGACGAAAGCCAATTAAAAGTAAAATCGGAACATCAGGCGTTATTGTCATCCGTGCTGACAGCATCAAATCCATTACCTAAACCAATACAGCGTCTTCCGTTCTTTAAACGGATTCTTGAAAGTATTGGTAAGTGGGTTGTAAATGGCTATCAAAACACCTTAATACTTCTTTCATTTTTGGGCCAAACGCTACTGTGCTTTATTTCAAACGCCTTTCGTCCTTCGCATTGGAGGGTCACATCGATTGTGTTTCATATGCAAGCGGTTGGTCTAAACGCGGTGCCTTTGGTGATGCTATTGAGTTTTATGGTTGGCGCTGTGGTTGCCTTTCTTGGCGCAACCGTTTTGGCTGAATTTGGTGCAGAGGTATGGGTCGTTGAGCTGGTTGGCGTATCGTTTCTGCGTGAATTTGGCGTATTACTAACGGCTATTTTATTGGCTGGCAGAACGGCAAGTGCTTTCACTGCGCAAATCGGCTCAATGAAAAGTGGCGAAGAGCTCGACGCCATTAAAACCATGGGGCTAGATCCCATTGAATTATTAGTACTGCCACGCATTAAAGCCTTAGTGCTAACCATGCCTTTATTAAGTTTTCTAGCCACCATGGCTGGATTATTAGGTGGCTTAGCCGTATGCACCATCACCTTAGATATTTCACCTGATATGTATTTTCAGCGTTTGAATACCGAACTTTCACCACGGCATTTTTGGATTGGCTTAAGCAAAGCACCTATTTTTGCTGTGGTTATAGGCATTATTGGCTGTCTTGAAGGATTTAAAGTCAAAAATAATGCGCAATCGGTTGGCGAGCATACCACCTCAAGTGTTGTGCAATCCATTTCACTGGTAATTTTGCTTGATGCGCTGGCTGCCATGTTTTATATGGAGTTGGATTTGTGAGCGAAGCACACCACAATGTCATCGAAGTCAGCAACCTCAGCAACCGCTTTGGTCAATTTATTGTGCATGACCATCTGGACTTGCAAGTTCGTAAAGGTGAAATCATTGGGGTGGTCGGTGGCTCGGGTTCGGGAAAGTCGGTGTTAATGCGTAGTATTCTTGCACTTAATAAACCAAGCCAAGGGAAAATTAACGTGCTTGGCTTTAACGCACTTTCACATACTGCAAAAGAACGCCAATTTATTGAACAAAATACCGGCGTGCTGTTTCAAAACGGCGCACTGTTTTCATCTTTAAGTGTTTTAGAAAATGTGTTAGTTCCCTTGAAAGAACACAGCGATTTGTCCGAACAATTGATGACCGAACTGGCCATGGTGAAAATTCAATTAGCAGGCTTGGCGCCGGAAGCGGCCTTGAAATTGCCTGCTGAATTATCTGGAGGGATGCGAAAACGTGCCGGCATTGCCCGCGCATTAGCCTTGGATCCAGCATTGTTATTTTTGGATGAACCCACCGCCGGCCTTGACCCAATCAGTGCCGCTGCCTTTGACCAACTTATCCTCACTATACAAAAAGCATTGCATTTAACGGTGTTCTTAATTACCCACGACCTCGATACCTTGTACACTATTTGCG
>JAGNUI010000034.1 GCA_017987065.1 Arenimonas sp. | reverse complement strand
CGCAAACGGCAGCTTTTAATCAGGGCGTTGGTATTGCTGCTGGCGTGCAATTCACCCGCGAATTAGGCGATTTACCACCCAACATTTGCAATCCGCATTATTTGGCCGAACAAAGCATCAAAATTGCAGCGGAACACGACAATGTTACTTGCGAAGTGCTTGAGCGTGAAGAAATGCAAACCTTAGGCATGGGCTCTTTGTTGGCGGTAGCGCGTGGCTCGGCCAATGCACCAAAACTTATCGTCTTGCAATACCGCGGTGCTGGCGATGCCAAGCCACTGGCCTTGGTTGGCAAGGGCATTACCTTTGATACCGGCGGTATCAATTTGAAAGTTCAAGGTGGCATTGAAGAAATGAAGTACGACATGTGTGGTGGCGCTTCGGTATTGGGTACTTTCTTAGCATGCGCAAAACTACAATTGCCGATTAACTTGGTTACCATCGTGCCGGCCGTGGAAAACATGCCCGACGCCGACGCGTATCGCCCTAGCGATATTCTGACCGCGATGAATGGCAAAACCATTGAAGTAGGCAATACCGATGCCGAAGGCCGTTTAATTCTTTGTGATGCGCTCACCTACGTGCAACGTTTTGAACCCAAAGCAACCGTGGATGTGGCCACTTTGACTGGCGCCTGTGTGATTGCCCTCGGCAAATACGCAGCTGGCCTAATGAGCAAGCACGATGACTTGTCTGCCGAACTACTCGATGCCGGCGAACAGGTTTTCGACCGCGCTTGGCGCTTACCACTGTGGGATGAATACCAAAGCATGTTGGAATCCACTTTCGCCGATATCTATAATATTGGTGGCAAAGGTGCTGGCGCTATCACTGCCGGTTGCTTCTTATCACGCTTCACCGAAGGACAACGTTGGGCGCATTTAGATATTGCTGGTGTCTCTAATGGTGAAGGCCGAAAAGGCATGGCCACTGGCCGCCCTGTTGGTTTACTCAGCCAATGGCTGTTGAACCAAGCCGGCGTTTAATTCATGGCAATACGGGCTGATTTCTATATGATTGCGGGCAAGCCGCAATATGTGGCGCAGCCTTTGCTGGTGGTTTGTAGCTTGGCAGTGAAAGCCTTAGCGGCGAATCAGCCGTGTTTAATTTTCTGTGAGTCGGCCGAACAGGCCGACTTCCTCGACGACTTGTTATGGGAATTCGACGGCGACGCGTTCGTGCCACACCAAATCGTCGGCGCTGATGAAGATGAGGTCGATGAATACGACGAAATCACTCCAGTGCTGTTGGTTCCACCCGGCGTGGAAACACCAATGCGCGGCTTAGTCATCAACCTGCGCGCAACACTTCCACCTGAAGGCTATGCGCGTGTTTTAGAGATTGTTCCAGCCGATGAAAGTGCGCGAGGCACCGCAAGACAGCGTTGGCAAGAGTACAAAAAATTAGGTTTTGAAGTCACTAAGCACGATTTGTAATTTGAATACAATGGTGTTTATTTATTAATGGCTACTAAAGCTTCCGGACGGCGCCAAACATCCATTCCTTTGCAACGCTCAATCACCAAGGGCGGCAGAATCTCTTTAGGATTTGATGCGGTAGATTTAAGCACTGTGCGAACCTCGTGCATGTCTTCTAAGCCATAGATTTCAAGATCGTTTTCTTTGTTATTGTTCTCGATATTGTCAAAGTCATGATTAAAGTTTGGCTCACCAAGAAACTCATAAATCCCTTGCAAAGCCTGCTTTGGGTCTTCAATCAAATCTTTATACTCAACAAACAAAAGTCGATCCAGAAAACCAGCACGCGCGCAATCCACAATCGAGCGCAACGAATTGCCGAGAATGCCTTTTGGTCCCGCAATGAAATGGCAACGGTTTTCATCGTTAATTGGGATATTCTGCTTGATTAAGGGCTCGTCAATGAAGTTGCTACGCGAACCGCCGGCATTATAGGGATTGCGCCGAATCATGCTAATCATGGATGCCAAAATTTCATCGATATCCCTGACTGGGCAAATAATTTTCGCTGGTTGCTGAATGTAGTTTTCAATCAATGCCACATGCGCCGGCCATGCTCTGTTTTTATCAATCACCACCGGTTTATCAATATCACCATAAAACTGGCTGATGAGGTTGTAAATCATCAGTGTTGCCTGCTTCGGCTTTGGAAACGCCTTATACAATTCGTCTTTTTGTAACAAACCATCAACCGTATAGATACAGGCATTAATGGGGCTCGATGGCCCAGAGTGGATATTCGGATTCTGGCTCAGAATGGACGAAAGCAATGTGCTTCCCGAACGCGGCAGACCCGCCATAAAATAGAATCGTTTAGTCATTGGATGGACGCACGTGATATTTAGGATGTTTATTGGTTGTACTGCAAATTATTTTAATACTAACATCAAGGTCATTTCATGTATGGATGATGCTTTGAATCCGTAATGTTCGTAAAAGCGTTTTGCTCGATCGTGAAGAGCATGCACCAGTAGCGCTTTTACGCCGGCATTTTGCGAAACTGCTACAGCGCGATTGACCGCATCCTGCAACATTGATGCTCCAATCGCATTGCCTTGAGCACGAGTGTCAACCGCGAGCCGGGCAAGCACCATCACTGGCACGGGGTCTGGCATATTCTGGCGCACCGAACGGATTGCCATTTGATGCGAGACTGCTCCGGCTGCCATCGCGTAATAACCATAAACGCGACCTTGCTGATCTGCCACCACGAAGGTACGGCTAGCACCACTTAACTGATTGCTTATTGCGCGGCGTTTAAGCCACTCATCAAGCACTGCCTCGCCACAATTGAATTCATCCAGAATATGGCTATTGGTTAGCGCTTCCGGTGCGCTAAGTTTCAGGCTCATGCTTTATCAGCATGCCAAGGTGCTTTAACCGCCATCAGGCGCTCAAGCCCAGGATTATGGGCTGGCGGCGCATCGAGCATGGCGGTGAATTCATTGAATTTGTTAGCGTCCAAGCTGAAAAAAACCTGATCAAGCACCACCGTGCGCGCTTTATCGCAAGCGGCTTCCAGCATGAAATCGGAGCGGTTCTTGCCTAACAGACTCGCAGCTTGATCAATCAAGTCACGTTGTTCGGGCCGCGCCCGAAGGTTAATGGCGGCATCACGCATATATTTCTCCTAGTTCGTACATACAATAGATATACAAATTATAATTCATGTGTAGCTGTTGTCAACACAGATAATTGATTGATCGTCAATGTGTGGCGTTGACTATGAATATAAGAAATTCGGCTTTGATGTGAATAAGCACGATTTTTAATCATAAAAATTCCCGCATAAGCAGGTGGTTTTAGTTACACACAACTTTTAAAGTCATGCCATCCTTTAAATAAAAATATTCGACGCAATCGTTTCGCTCTGAAGTTGTTCGAACGCCAATATCACTTGATGTAAAAAATTCGCCTATCGACACAAAGTTATCTCCATTCCAATCCATATCGTTAAATGGAATACCTGAATTAAATACAACCAAGGCAATCCATGTGTAATAAATAACACCAACAAATAGAATGTAAATGACAATTCTAGAAGCGAAAGCTTTGAATGCATTATTTAGCATAAGTCATCTCTAAGCCATCAACGCCTCAATCGCATCAATACTACTCGGCACGCCGTCTGTTAAAACTTCCGCACCTTTTGCCGTCATCAGAATATCGTCTTCAATGCGAATGCCAATGCCTTGGTATTTTTCCGGTACGCCAGAAGTGCCCGGTGGAATGTATAAGCCCGGCTCAATAGTAAATACCATGCCCGCTTCTAACTGACGTGATACGCCACCAAGTTTGTATTCGCCAACATCATGCACATCAAGGCCAATCCAATGTCCAGTCTTGTGCATATAGAATTTTTTATAGGCGCCGGTTTCGATAGCATTCTTCAAAGTGCCTTTCAGCAAACCAAGTGACAACAAACCTTCTGTTAAAACTTCAACGGATGCCTGATGAATTTTGTCATAAGGTGTACCGATTTGAGAAGCATCAATGCTGGCTTTTTGTGCTGCCAAAACAATATTGTATACATCACGTTGCGGTTTGCTGAAACGGCTATTCGTTGGCCAAGTTCGGGTGATATCGGAGGCGTAATACGCATATTCGGCGCCGGCATCGCATAACAGTAAATCACCTTTTTTTATGGGCGCATTGTTGGCACGATAATGCAACACACAGGCATTGGCACCGCTACCAACAATAGGCTCGTAAGCCGCTACGGCATTATTGGTGCGATACACATACTGTAAAGCCGCTTCAACTTCATATTCAAAACGCGCTTTTTTTGTGGCGCGCATCGCAGCAATTTGTGCTTGCGCGGCAATATCGGCAGAACGGCGTAGCAAAGCGATTTCACTCTTGCTCTTAAATAAGCGCAATTCGTCCAATAAATGACCCAGCTCAAGAAATTCATGGGGTGGCTCAGCGCCCAAACGCTTTTTCGTACGCACTTGATTCAACCAGCCCATCAGCTTGATATCAAAATCCGGATCACGACCATAATGATAATAAACACGACTTCGGCCTTCTAATAAGCCTGGCAATATTTCATCCAGATCCGTTATCGGGAATGAATCATCCATTTGCAATGCCGAGACCGCACCTTCCGGCCCTAATCGTGGCCCATCCCAAGCCTCTTTATCAGCATCACGCTCACGACAGAACATCAAGCTGGCGCCATGATTGCGGCCTGGCACCAAAACCAACAAGGCCTCTGGTTCATTTAATCCCGATAAATACCAAAAATCACTATCTTGCCGAAAAGGATAGGTGGTGTCTTTACTACGTAATCGTTCATTGGCAGAGGGAATAATGAAAATACTGTCTTCATTAGACATCTCCATCAAATGCTTGCGGCGCTTGGCAAATTCGGTGTTTTTTATCATTTAATTCAGGCGCTGGCGTTGTTGTCGATTAACCACACGCTCGTTATAAAGCAATAGCGCAACAATACGAATATATTCACAAACCTCAGTCAGCGCTTCCTCATCGGCTTCTGTGTCATCATAATTTATATCCGAGGCAGCAATTTTGGCTAAATCTTGCAACGCTTCTTCGGCCTCATCGGACAACGCCTGTGCTGGCATTGGCACGACGCCAAATCCACCTAAAAAGCCCTGACACCAATCCACCATCGCCGGCCCGCGCTCAGAAACCAAGGTGTCTTCCTCGGGCAGGAAAAGATCAAACTCAAAATCCATAACATTGCCCGCCAACTGGGCGCTGACTGCATCAAACATTTGCGCTAAAGCTGAATCAGGCTCTACCCTACCATCCATTTCGGCATCCGTTAGTGCAAAGGCCAACCAGTTTCTTGGTGTCAAATCAGCACCAGCACAAATACAACCCGAAAGCGCACCGTGAAGCTCGGCCGCAGATATTGGTATTTGCAACGCTTCTAAACTAACTTGAATAGTTTCGTACTCAGGCAGTACATTTGGCATAAGTCACTCCTTTTTTTATTATTGTAACAAGTTGTTGAAAGGCTGACGTTTTGCTTGTCGAAATGCTAAAAGACTCATAAACTGGCATGAACTGCAACGTATGTAAAATTACAACTCATCAAATCGAGATTCATGGTCAGAGCCCTCAGCACATTTAGCTACTCTAAACTGCTCGATTTTATAGTCAGCATAACGATAACTTTTGCCTTGGTTATTAGCAGCTAATGCTTATTGAGATAATTATTATCGCCTCCGCATTCCTGCTTATTGGCATTTATTGGCTAATCCAAAAGCGTTCAGTCTTTGCGCACAAAAAAAACATTGCATTTCATAACGATTTCAACCTTGCCCTTAAAGGCAGTGGCGAAGCCATATGGACTTGGCGACTAGACACCCAAGAAATATGCCAGTTTGGATTTGGATCTTTAGTTGATGGGCACTTCGCTGAAACCATTAACGCTATTGAATTCATTCAGGTTTTTATAAATCCTGAAGATGCGCCTGATTTTCATGAAGCTATCAATAATCATATTCGTGGTGAAAGTGATTCTTTCAATGTCAATTACCGTCTTCGCCATTACAGCAAAGGCTGGACTTGGATAAATAGCCGTGGCCGCATTGTTGAGCGCGATAAAAATAACAATCCTTTGCGCATTGCCGGTTCAAGTAAAAATTTTAACCCCACTACAGAACTAGAGGGTCGAATTGCTTTAGAAGTGGTTAAATGCATGTCGGAGGCCGTTGCCGTTCTTGACCTTAATTTTTGCTTTATCTCGATTAACCCTGCATTTTCAAAAATAACGGGGTATGTCCATGAAGACGTAATTGGTAAAAGCCGCAGCATGATGAGACCTGCCCATCATGATCCGGCCATATATGATGAAATTCAAAGCACACTAATCAACACTGGGCATTGGGCCGGTGAAATTTGGCAAATGCGCAAAGACCAAGGTGAGTTTCTTTGCCAAAGTGAAGTCACAGAAATACTTGATAGCAATGGTCTTCGAACGCATTTCGTCGCTGTGGTTAACGACATCACTGATAGCAAGCGCATCGAGCAAGAGCTTCTGCATTTAGCAAATTACGACGCATTAACTGGCTTGCCGAGCAGATCATTGCTCATTGAAAAACTCAGCAAATCCATCATCAATGCCCGTCGAAATCAAAGCAAAGTGGCGCTACTTTTTCTTGATTTAGACAAC
Source organism: Arenimonas sp. (assembly GCA_017987065.1). Classification (GTDB taxonomy): domain Bacteria; phylum Pseudomonadota; class Gammaproteobacteria; order Xanthomonadales; family Xanthomonadaceae; genus Arenimonas. The sequence goes on along the minus strand of JAGNUI010000034.1, from coordinate 4,673 downwards.
TTTAAAACCATCAACGATTCGCTTGGGCACTCAGCGGGCGATCGGTTATTGATTGTTGTAGCGCAACGTTTATTAGCTGCCGCGCGTGATATTGGTTTAGTGGCTCGATTGTCGGGCGATGAATTTGTGATTTTGCTTGAAAATGCCGAAAATGATACACAAATTCAAAGTTGTGCGATGCGCGTTTTGGCGCAATTCAACAACCCTATCTTGCTTAACGACAATCATTCCGCCAATTTAACGGGCTCGATTGGCGTTAGTATTTTTCCCGATCACGCCCAAACACCTTCTGATTTACTAAAATATGCTGATATTGCCATGTATCAAGCCAAAAATGAAGGTCGAAATACGGTCCAATATTTCAATCAAGATATGGATGCCAAGTCTCGATATCGTGCGCAGATGTTAAGTGCCCTTAAAACCGCACTAGCTCGCAATGAATTTGAATTAAATTTTCAACCTCGAATGGATTTAAAAACCAATCAAATTGTCAGTTGTGAAGCCTTATTGCGTTGGAATAGCTCGGAGTTGGGCCGTATAGCACCGGATATTTTTATTCCACTTGCGGAAGAATCCGGACAAATTATTGAAATCGGCGAATGGGTACTTAATGAATCGATGAGCGTTTTAAATTATTGGCACTCACTCGGTTTCAATCATCTAGGCATGTCAGTTAACGTATCGGCGTTGCAATTACTACGATCTAAACTAGCCACGCAAATAGGCTTGTTGATTGAAAAATTTAATCTCCCCGCCTATTGTATTGAACTTGAAATCACCGAGTCGATGGTGCTAAGTCAACATGCGCAACCGCTTTCCAACCTTTGGGGTTTAAAAGATCTTGGCGTTACACTTTCGCTCGATGATTTTGGAACGGGTTACTCATCTTTGTCTTATTTAAAACAATTGCCCATAGATGGCCTAAAAATCGATAAGTCGTTTATTTGCGAAATTGGACCAAATGCCAATGACAATACCTTAGTGAAAACAATTATTGCACTTGGCCATTCACTCGGGATGACCGTGATTGCTGAAGGTGTTGAGATTGAAGAGCATGTGCAACTGCTTCGTGAATTCGGTTGTGATGAAATCCAAGGCTATTTGCTGGCGAAGCCAATGTTAGCTAGCGATTGCTTGGCTTTCATTCAAGAACATGAAGAAAAAAATGAATTATTAGACGCTGCATCACAGCTTATAGCTGATGATAATGCCCAAAGGATTTAACATGCCGGCTATTGACTACGCCAATCAAATCCAAGCATTGGCTATTCGCTTGGATCGACTCTTAGATGCCACCCAAAAACTGGCTACTGAAAATAAAACACTGAAGCAACAATTCGAGCAACTCAATGCCGATCGCAATCTGTTGCAAGGGAAAAACGAGTTGGCTCGCAATCGTGTTCAATCGATGCTGGGCCGTTTGAATGAACTGGAGCGCGATGATGAGTAATGTAATAACTGTAAAAGTGCTAGACCGCGATTACACGGTTGGTTGCCCTGCAGATCAAGCGGAAAGTTTGCAGTCCGCCGCCAAGTTGCTCGACAAACAAATGCGTGATATTCAAGGAGCTAGCAAAACAGTCAGTCTTGAGCGAGTCGCAGTGTTGGCAGGGTTAAATTTAGCGCATGATTTGCATTTATTGAATGCTACTCGCAAGCAATCAGACGCCATTATCGATCGCAACTTGGTAGAAATGAACCGCAAGCTTGATGATTTGTTCGACAACCTGCCACGCTAACATTCCCTTCACTGCATCGCGCTATAATAACTTTGCGTCCTCTGCTGTGTTTGACAGCGTGCTCAACATTAGCCCTTGACCCATAAACACGACCCGGGAGTCGGTCGAACCATTGGTGTGCATGTCCGCCTGTGTTGCGGAAAGCCTAAAAATGGTAAGTCGACACCCACTTGATCCTAGGGATCAAGGTCGTTGGCAGGCATCGGCACGGTGGAGGACACTTCTTTAGGGGTGCGCATGCGTCAACCATTGCGGCAGGCATTAAAAGCCAAACGAAATCAAATCAGCGTGCCTGAAAAAATGGCTGCTGCGGAAGCAGTCGCTCAACATATTCTCGCGCAACTGCCGGAATCTGGCGGCACTCTCGCTGCTTATTGGGCTTGCAGTGGTGAACTGCCATTGCACATCTTACAAATGCGCTTACCCAGCCATTGGATTTGGTGCTTGCCTGTTGTACAAGCTAATCGGCAATTGCTATTTGCGCCTTGGCGCCCCGGCGATGAATTAGTGACCAACCAATACGGTATTCCTGAGCCCACGCTTGCGCCTAGCTCTTGCTTGCGGCCCAATGAACTGAGCGCCGTTTTAGTGCCCTTACTGGGCTTCACTAGGCATGGTCAACGATTGGGCATGGGCGGCGGTTTTTACGATGCTAGTTTTGCCTTTCGAAAAAATCAATTTGCACCACCGAAATTAATTGGCGTCGGGTTTGCATGCCAAGAAATTGAAGCCATCGATGGTCAAGACTGGGATGTGAATATGGATGCGATTGCAACCGAACATGAGTGGATTAATTGCCACGAACAGGAAAATATTTCATGAATTACTGGCTGATGAAATCCGAACCTGATGCGTTTTCAATTGATGATTTAATGAAAGTTAAAAAAGAACCGTGGTCTGGCGTGCGTAATTATCAGGCGCGCAATTTTATGTGGAAAGACATGAAAATTGGTGACGGCATCTTGTTTTACCACTCTAATGCCAAGATTCCAGGCATTGCTGGCCTAGCTAAAGTTGCATCCAAAGCCTATCCAGATCCAACTCAGTTTGATCCAGAATCAGATTATTGGGACCCAAAGGCCACACAAGAAAAACCACGTTGGTTTTTGGTTGATGTCTCCTTTGAACGAAAATTCAAAGAGGTATTAAGCTTAGAAAAATTAAAAGCCAATGCCGAAATACTGGGCGATTTTGTGTTGCTCAATCGCGGCACACGCCTATCTGTTTTACCCGTGACTAAAACCCAATGGCAAACTATTTTAAAACTGGAAACAAAATGACTCCCGAACAAGGCAAACAGGCTTCGGCCGAACGCGCACTCGAATTTGTGCAAGATAACTCCATCGTTGGTGTGGGTACTGGCTCCACAGTGGCGTACTTCATTGAAGGTCTTGGCCGTATCAAGAGCCGTATTGATGGCGCCGTTTCAAGCTCCGAGCAAAGCACCAAACTACTGAAAGAATTGGGCATTCCCGTATACGATTTAAACGCCGTTGGCCCCTTGGAATTGTATGTGGATGGCGCGGATGAATGCGATACGCACAATCGCCTGATTAAAGGCGGCGGCGCGGCGCTGACTCGCGAAAAAATTATTGCCGCGGCTAGTAAGCAATTTATTTGCATCATTGACCCAAGCAAACTGGTGCCATTACTCGGCAAATTCCCTGTTCCGGTGGAAGTTATTCCAATGGCGCGTTCGCATGTAGCGCGTGAAATCGTAAAACTAGGCGGCGATCCAGTATGGCGCGAAGGCGTGACCACCGATAACGGCAATTGGATTTTGGATGTGCATAATTGGCAAATTATTGACCCCGTCAAATTGGAAGCACAACTCAATCAAATCGTTGGCGTGGTCACCAATGGCCTGTTCGCGGCACGTTGCGCGGATATGGTGATTACTGGCGGTGAAATCCGCAAGTGATTACCACCTTATTTTTATTGGCCACCGCCACGGCACCGCAAATACAGTTTCATGCCGATGAAGCACCTAATAATTGCAGCAATTGTGTGAGCTGGAATACTGAACATGCGCCGTTTAAAATACATGGAAATAGCTACTATGTGGGCGTTGATGGCTTGAGCTCCGTATTAATCACCTCAAGCAAAGGACATATTTTGATTGATGGTGGATTGCCCCAGTCAGCCGAATTAATTGCGAAAAATATCAAGCAACTTGGATTTTCGATTAAAGATGTGAAGTGGCTGTTAAACTCTCATGCACATTTCGATCATGTCGGTGGCTTGGCTGCATTACAAAGAATGAGTGGTGCAAAACTCATTGCCAGTTCAGATTCTGCTCAAGCTATGAAAACCGGCAGCGCTTTGGCAAATGACCCACAAGCAGGCTATGGCGATGTAATGAACTTCCCTGCTATCAGCAATATCAATATTATTGTTAATGGTGAAAAAATTAAACTCGGTGACAATGTTGTCACTGCCATTTTCACTCCCGGCCATTCACCTGGCGGTACCTCCTGGTCGTGGCCAAGCTGTGAGGCGGGCAAATGCATCAACATCGTGTTTGCCGATAGTCTTAATTCAGTTTCAGATGATGTTTATAAATACAGCGCACATCCAGACTACTTAGCAAGTTTCCAAAAAAGCATTGAAACAGTGCGCAACCTGAAATGTGACATTATCATCGGTGCGCATCCCGGCTTTTCGGATCTGTTCAAGAAGGCTGAAACGGGAACATTGATTGATGCCGAAGGCTGCAAAAAATATGCCGATGATGCCGAAGCACGGCTGAATAAGCGGCTAGCTGAGGAAGCGGCAATTAAAATACCAAAGGATTCTGCAGATTGGAGCAAAATCAATCTCAGCTATCAAGATGTTCTCATCCTTGCAGACATGAAAGGCTCCACATACGCGGAATTAATTCGCGCCAACCCTGAAGGGTCATGTGAATTTAAATTCTATCAACCTTCCAGCGGT